>DASZVM010000205.1:0-9921 GCA_035547295.1 Puia sp.
GTAATATGCCGTAACGCAAAGTCCGATGAAGCAGATAAGCCGAAGAGTGGCCAGAAGCGCCAACCTTTCTTTTATGACCCGTAGCCGGGCGGTGCATGAAGCTATCTTTTCTTCATAAAACGGACGGGGGGCTGACATTAAATGATATCCAAAGCCTTAACAAAAGAGGTGCAGACAAAGGGTAATATCAGCGTGATGTACTCGAATTTAGCGGGGATGGCCCAAATAAAGGCGGCGGTTGAGATCAAAAAAAGGATCCAATAAAACGCTGTATTTTTCTTTTGCTTTTCCATTCTATGGGTTTTGTTGTGAGAATTTTGCACGAAATTAAGTGAAATGCTCCAAAAAGAAAAGACTATGTCAGACAGCAGGTTTACCTTTGCTGCTCCATCCTATTGCCGGCCAGCATGAAACCCTTTTCCGGACATCTTAAAAAAACTCTGAGAAAACATACATATCGGATATTTGGTATAAATTAGCCACATAATGTAAAAAATACACATTAATTCTACATGTCTGTTCTAAAAATTGAATTCTATCTGCGTTTTTATACCCGCCCCGGTCAATCCTTGCATATAACTGGAAATATAGAAGAATTGGGTAAGAATGATCCTCTGAAAGCATTTCCCATGCAATATATGAATGGGGAATTCTGGCATGTGCAGTTGGAGCTGGAAAAGTGGCCGGAAGACCCCATCAGCTATCGATATGTGCTGCATACGGAAGATGGGAAGGTGACGGAGGAATGGGGGAATGACAGGGTATTGCAGCAGCCGGACAGGCAAACGAAGGAAATGCAGATAGTGGATACCTGGAACTGGACGGGGGAGTATGAAAACGTTTTTTATACAGCTCCTTTTCAGGGGATATTGCTTCGCCGGAAGGGAAAGTTCAGAAAGTCCCGGACCAGAGGGACCGTCACACATATCTTCAAAGTAAAGGCGCCATTGCTGCGGGAGAATGAAAGTGTTTGTCTGATGGGCAACGGGTCGGCGTTGAGAGACTGGGACAAGGAAGAGCCTGTGCTGATGACACCGGAAGGGAATTGGTGGACCGCCCGGTTGAACATTCCCAAGGAAGAGCTGCCTATTACCTACAAATATGGCGTCTATAATACAAAGGAACGGCAGCTGGTGAGATTAGAAGCTGGAGACGACAGGCATTTGCATGGGGATGCCCATCAGCACACCCTGACCATCCTTCACGATGGTTTTGTGCATTTACCGAACAACACCTGGCGGGGTGCAGGAGTGGCCATACCCGTATTCAGCCTGCGGACCCGGAAGTCCATGGGGGTAGGGGAGTTTACAGATCTGAGGCTGCTGATCGATTGGGCCGTAAAGGCCGGGCTAAAGCTGGTACAGGTACTGCCGGTGAATGACACCACCGCCAATCACGACTGGCAGGATTCCTATCCTTATGCAGCCATTTCCGCCTTTGCCTTGCATCCCTTGTACCTCAACCTGGAAAAGTGTGCGGGGCGTAAGTATGCAGACCTGATCAAGCCCCTGAAGCGACGTCAGAAAGAGCTGAACGAATCCCCCCAGGTAGACTACGAGGCTGTAATGAAGATCAAATTGCTGACTGTTAAGGAATTATACGATATACAGAAAGCAGAATTTGAGAAAGACCCTGACTATATCGCTTTTTTTCAAAAGAACAAACATTGGCTGGTGCCATATGCCGCCTTTTGCTATCTGAGGGATAAGAACGGGACCCCGGATTTTTCAAAGTGGAAGATCCATAGCCGCTATGATAAGGAAGCCATCGAGCAGTATGTGGCGAAAGGCAGCCGGCATTATGGATCCATCGCCCTGCAATATTTTATACAGTATCATTTGCACCTTCAGCTGCGGGAAGCAGCGGATTATGCGCATGAGAACGGTATCATCATGAAAGGGGATATCCCCATCGGTATTTACCGTTACAGCTGTGATGCCTGGATGGAACCCAGACTGTACCATATGGACCAGCAGGCTGGCGCGCCCCCGGACAATTTTGCGGTGAAGGGACAAAACTGGGGTTTTCCCACTTATAACTGGGAGGAGATGGAGAAGGACGGGTTCAGCTGGTGGAAACGCCGTTTTGAGCAGATGAGCAATTATTTCGACGGATTCCGTATCGACCATATACTGGGTTTTTTCCGGATCTGGAGCATCCCTATGGACGCTGTACAGGGCATACTGGGACATTTCGTACCGGCCATACCCGTTCATCGGATAGAATTCGATCAGCGCCATATTTGGTTTGACCACTGGCGCTATACCCGGCCTTTTATCAATGACGCAGTCCTTTGGGAAGTGTTCGGAACAGACGTTCAGTATGTAAAAGACACTTTCCTCCATCCGGGCGAGAATGGGTTTTATGCCTTGCGGGAAGCATTCGATACACAACGTAAGATAGAGGAACATTTCAGCAGGCTGGAGATATCGGACTTCAATCATGGGATAAGGGATGGACTTTACGAGCTTATCTCCAACGTGATCCTGATGGAAGTAGAGAACAGCGGGGGACAGCAGTTCCATTTCCGTATCGCCATGGACCGGACCGCCTCGTTCAGATACCTGGAATGGCATACACAGCAGCAGCTGAGAGATCTTTATGTCAACTATTTCTTCCAGCGTCAGGACGATTATTGGGAAAGCGAGGCCATGCACAAGCTGCCCGCGCTGAAAAGGGCCACCAACATGCTGGTCTTTGGCGAGGACCTGGGCATGGTGCCCCGTTGTGTGCCGAATGTAATGCGGCAATTGGGGATACTCAGCCTGGAGATCCAGCGTATGCCAAAGAATCCTGCCCGTGAATTCTTTCATCCCAATGAGGCGCCCTATCTTTCCGTGGTTACGCCTTCCACGCATGACATGAGCACTATCCGGGGATGGTGGGAAGAGGACAGGGGGCAGATACAACGTTTCTTTAACCAGGAGCTGGGACAATGGGGAGAAGCGCCTTATTTTTGCGAGCCGTGGGTAAATAAAGCCATCGTATTACAGCATCTCCATTCTCCGGCGCAATGGAGTATTTTCCAATTACAGGACATATTGGGCATGAGTGAGCAATTCCGCCGGGAGAATCCCCATGATGAAAGGATCAATGTTCCCGCCAATCCAAGACATTATTGGAGGTACCGTATGCATCTTACGCTGGAAGAGCTGATCAGGGAAAAAGCTTTTAATGAGGAGCTAAAGGAATACGTGGAGCACGCGGGGAGGTAAAAAAAACGCCGGAAGACGAGCGTCTCCCGGCTAGGTGGGGGTTCAGGGACGAAAACGTTTATAATAACTTTACAAAGGTCTGCTCGTATAAGGCGCCATCCTGGCTGCTGACCTTCAGGAAATAATTCCCGGTCTTCAGGGTCGAGATCGCTACCGTTTGCTGGTTCATACCCGAAGCCAGCTGCTGTTGCTGTGTAAGGACCAGCACACCTGCCATATTGTACACTTGTACGGTAGCACGGGCGGAAGCGGGACTGCTCAATGTATAATTTACAACAGAGGTAGCAGGGTTGGGGTACAGCTGCATCTTTTTTACAGCTACAGTCTTATTTGCATTGAACAGACCGACGATCTTCGAGTATTTGGAATTGCCTTCATTGTCCACCTGACGGAGCCTGTAATAGTTATTACCGCTCAGCATATGTTCGTCAGTAAAGCTGTAATCGGTGGAGTGAGTGTTGTTGGTACCCAGTACAACACCGATGGAATCAAACCGGTCGGCGCCGGCGGATCTTTCTATCACGAACCATTTACAGTTGGTCTGATTTTCCATCGTCCAGGACAGTTCGCCATTATTGTCACTGGTCTTTCCTTCAAAGCTCATGATAAGCACAGGCTGGCTGTTGGACCTGGAAGCTTCCTGGGCAGATGCCTGGGTAATGCCGGTTACAAAGGCCAGGGCCGCAAAAAGAGTCGTAAGGATGGTCGTGTTAAAAGTTTTCATCTGGGGTACGTTTTCGTGTTACGGTACTAGATAGGTAAATCCCGTACCAAAAAACAATCATTTGATAATCAGTTACTAATGCGCATGCCAAACTCCAAGCCGTTCCCTAAACGGGAAAAATCTTCTCATTTCTGCAAAAGAAATAGGAAAAACACGGGTGGGGTTGGTAATTCCTGCAAGGTGGTATTGTATGTGGGAATACTATCTTTGTCCTTCATGCAACTGAAATATTATTCTTACAAGCTGGCTTTCCGTCATCCGTTTACGATATCCAGGGGTACAAAGACCCATCAGCCTACGTTCATCGTCGAGTTGGAGCATCGGGGGATCACCGGCTATGGAGAAGCTCCCGAGATCAGCTATTATCATATTCCGGTGGATAAAATGATCTACGATCTGGAGTCTAAACGGAGCTTTATAGAACGTTTTGTTTTTACGGACCCCGAACGATACTGGCATTATCTTCATCATTTGTTCCCGGATAACTCATTTTTGGTATGTGCGCTGGATATGGCTGCCTGGGATATCGCGGGAAAGATCAGCGGGCGTCCTTTATATAATGTATGGAAGCTGGACCCGGCCAAAGGACCGATGACCGATTATACCATCGGGATCGATACGATAGATAAAATGGTGGCAAAGATGAGGGAAATGCCATGGCCCATCTATAAGATCAAGCTCGGCACGCCGGATGACATTGGGATCATGAAGACATTGCGCGGGCATACGGACGCCGTATTTAGGGTGGATGCCAATGCAGGGTGGACGTTGGAGCAGGCGCTGAAGATCATCCCTGTATTAAAGGACCTGGGAGTGGAGTTTGTAGAGCAGCCCCTGGCAAAAGAGGATTGGGAAGGAATGAAGGTATTATATAAGGAGTCGTCGCTTCCACTGGTGGCTGACGAATCCTGCGTACATGAATCTGACGTGGAGAAATGCAAGGGACATTTTCATGGCATCAATATCAAGCTGACAAAATGCAGCGGTATTACACCGGCCCGGCGGATGATCCCGGCAGCACGGGAGGCAGGTATGAAAGTAATGATAGGAAGCATGAACGAGAGCTCTGTCGGCAGCGCTGCCATTGCTCATCTGCTGCCTTACCTGGATTATGTGGATATGGATGGCCCCTTATTATTGCAGGAAGATCTGGCGACAGGCATCGGCTTTGATCATGGCAAAGTGCAAATACCAGACAAACCGGGGCTGGGCGTCGACTATACAGGGCTTTATCAAAAAGTGTAAAATCGACGTGTATAAATTTAGTTCGCAAAAACCATTGTAAATCGGCTAAAGGTCTTTAACTTTCCTTTAACGGCGAAGCACTGTGTAAACGATTGCAGCGTGATTCGTCTACTACACATTGGATCACTCTGTTGCCATACGTGAAATGCAGGAGCGCATTGCCTTCTATGAGGATATGAAGGCGTACAATCAGCTGTTTGAGCTCCTGTCCGGCGGTCTCTTCAGATTCACCTACTCCCTGGTGAAGTCAAATGAAGTCGCGGAGGAGATCGTTTCAGACGTTTTTATAAAGTTGTGGCAGATCAGGGACAGACTGCCGGAAATAGAGAACCTGAAGGTCTATCTTTATACCATCGCCAAGAATTTCTCGCTGAACTATCTTACCAAGCATTATAAGAATACCGTGGTCAGCCTGGATGAATTGGATGTCGGGACGGTCATCGAGCTCAACGGACCGGCAGAGATGTGTATTTCCGCGGACCTGATCCAGCAGATCAGACGGATCATCGGACAGCTGCCCCCCCAATGCCGGCTCATTTTCCAGCTGGTAAAGGAAGACGGGTTAAAATACAAGGAGGTGGCGGCAGTCCTGGAAATTTCTCCCCTCACCGTACGCAACCAGCTGGCCATTGCCATCCGCAAGATCGGAGAGACCTTACCGGCCTATCTTCAATCGGGTTTTACCATGATCGACCGGTTTTCCCACTCTTAGATCAAAAAAAACTTTCTCTCTCTTGGTACATTCCTTTCCGGGTCATTGTCTGTAGGATAAGTACATCTATATGCAGAAAGAACAATCCAGGCAGGAACAACGGTTTTGGCTACTGGTAAGTCTACAGCTTACCGGAGAAGCTACGCCGGAGGAATTGGCTGAGCTGGAAGCTTACCTGCAGCTGCACCCGGAGATGGGGGCGCGGATGGAGATCCTGCACAGTCTGTGGAGGGGAGAGCCGGAGGACAAGGGCAGGAGAGGAGGCTCCCTTAACAAACATTTGCAGCGGCTGAGCAATCATCTGGCTTCGCCGGCGCTGAAATACGAGACAGGTATTCCGGAGGAAGAAGAAGCAATAGAACCGGCACGTCAATCCCCCGGGATACGCCGTTTGTTCTGGCCGTTCGCGGGGATCGCGGCAGCGGCGGTGCTGATCTTCTTTTTTATACGCCGGCAGACGCCACAGAGCGCACCGGAGCGGACAGCCCAGAATACGGTAAGCACCAAACCGGGGTCGAAGTCCAAGATCCAGCTGCCGGACGGATCACAGGTGTGGCTTAATTCCGACAGCCGGATCACCTATGACGAGAATTTCCGTGGTCCGTTCAGGGAAGTGCAGATCACCGGAGAAGCCTATTTTGACATCGCGAAGGACAAGGACCACCCCTTTATCATCCACGCAGGCGCTATCGATGTAAAGATACTGGGCACCAGCCTGAACATCCGGAGCTATACCAACGAAAAACGTACGGAGGCCGTACTCATACGCGGGTCCATTGAAGTCACCTTGCACAACAGCCCGGATAAAAAGATCATCCTGCAGCCCAATGACAAGCTGGTGGTTCAGGATGGCAGGCAGACGGTCATGAAAGAGACACGGGCCAGACAGCGGAAAGAGGCCATGCCCGTAATGACACTGGGTGTGGCGCATTTTGAGGAAAAGGACAGCACGGTAAAAGACATCCTGTGGGTGAAGAACAAGCTGTCTTTCGACCAGGAGACGCTGGAGGAGGTGGCCAGAAAGATCGAACGATGGTATGATGTAAAAGTGACCATCACGGATAAAAGGTTGAAGCATGCTGAATATAGCGCCGTCTTTGAGGATGAGAGCTTGCGGCAGGTGCTGGAGGCATTGCGTGCAGCAGGGAACGGCAGTTTCAGGTACAGCATCAGCAAAAGAGAAGTGCTCATAACACCCTAGCATATACGCCAGGGCGATCAATGCCCGGTTTGAACCCTCTTTCCGAATTGCAGGCAGCCTGCAAGGGGCGCCTTATTGTTAAACCAAAATTGCTTATATGAAAAAAGACACCTGATCACTTTTCCTGTCACAAGAAGCCAAAAAAAAGCGGAGAATGATTGCAGCATTCCCCGCCGTGTAAAGACAATTTCCTGCTCCCTGCGGAGCGGGCTCTTATCATTTTATCAAAACTAAGTTATGAAAAAATCCGGAAGCGGCGTATCGGTGGATACCGGCCGCTTAATCATCAAATGCCTGCTGATGACCAAACTTGCCATTTTATTCATTTTTGTTCAATCTTTTGCCAATGGTTACGGACAGGGGGATATCAGCCTCAGATTGGAAAGAATGCCTTTAAAAAAGGTTTTCAAGGCCATCGAACAGGGCGGCTATTACCGGTTTGTCTATAAGGACGATATCCTGCCGAAGGAGCAGGGCATCAGTATCAGGGTGCAGCATGCCGAACTGGCTTATGTGATGAATAAGGTGCTGGAAAACACAGGACTTACCTATCATAAGCTCAGCGATAACCTCGTGGTCATCACCCGGGCGAGCATCGAAGGGGCCGCCCCTGTCCTGCAGGCGGTGAGGATCACAGGGAAGGTCACCAGCGTGATGGGGGAACCCTTGAAAGGGGTCTCTGTGCAGGAAAAAGGCACCAATAATGGGACCACTACGGGGGACGACGGAAGCTTTACCCTCCAGGTAACCAGCCCCAATGCCACCCTGGTGTTCAGCTACATCGGCTATGGGACCAAGGAGCTCGCCCTTAAGGGTAAGACCATAGGCAACATAGAGCTGCAGGCAGTGGATAATTCGCTGAAAGATGTCGTAGTGGTAGGATACGGTACCCAAAAGAAAGTGACCCTCACGGGCGCAGTGGCCCAGGTAAAAGGCAGCGAGCTGGAAAAAACACCTACTGTCAATCTTTCCAATTCCCTTGTAGGCAGGCTCCCTGGCGTATACGCAGTACAATCCAGCGGAGAGCCGGGCTATGACGGATCGACCATCCGCATCCGCGGGACCAATACGCTGGGTAATACCTCTGCCCTTATCGTGGTAGATGGTATACCGGACATTGCAGGGGGCCTGGAAAGGTTGAACCCGGCAGACATCGAAAGCATGTCTGTGCTGAAGGATGCTTCCGCCGCCATCTACGGATCAAGGGCTGCCAATGGCGTCATCCTGGTGACCACCAAGCACGGGAAGATCGGCAAACCGCAGCTGTCCTATACCTTCAACCATGGCTGGGCGCAGCCCGACCGCATACCCAAAATGGCCACCGCCACTGAATATGCGGCCATCAACAATGCCACCTATATTTACGATCATGTCGACCCGGCCAACTGGGGCGCCGCGCTTGCCGCTTTTAACCAGAGCGGCAGCTATATTCAGGGAGACACCACCACGTTCACCGCTCCCTTCCTTCCGGCTGACATACAGAAATACAAGGATGGCTCCGATCCCTGGGGGCACCCCAACACGGACTGGTTCAAGACGACCCTGAAGACCTGGTCGCCGCAGGTGCAGCATACCCTGCAGATCAACGGAGGTTCCGAGAATATCCGCTACCTGGGATCCATCGGCTACCAGGACCAGGACGGCTATTATAAGAATTCCGCCACGGGATACAAGCAGTATGATATGCGGCTCAACCTGGACGCAAAGGTCAATAAGTGGATCAATACAGGCATCAACCTCACGGCCCGTGAAGAATTCCGTTTCTTCCCCACGCAATCGGCCGGCTCCATTTTCCGGATGCTGATGCGGGGGAGACCCACCGAGCCCGAGGTATGGCCCAATGGCCTGCCGGGGCCGGATATCGAGAATGGACAGAACCCCATCGTCATTACCACCAGTCAAACGGGATATGACAAAGACAAACGGGACTATTTCCAGGTCAACGGAAAGGTGGAGGCGCTGATACCCGGCGTGCAGGGATTGAGGCTAACGGGGATGGCTACCGTTGACAAGGAGATCCGTACGGAGAAGGTATGGCAGACACCCTGGACCCTTTATTTCTGGGATAAGAAGACCTTCGAGGCGGACGGAAAGACGCCCCTGCTCACCAAGAGCGTACGGAGCACATTTACCACCCCGCAGTTGGGCGAGACAAACTGGAGCTACCTCGATATCTATCTATCAGGCTTCCTCAATTATGACAAGAGCTTTGGCAACCACAACCTGGCCCTCATGGCTGCCGTGACACGGGAGACGCATAAAGAGGATGATTTCAACGCTTATCGTACCAATTTCATTTCCTCAGCAGTCGACCAGCTGTTTGCCGGTGGTTCCTTACAGCAGAATGTGGGCGGCTCTGCCTACAATCGCGCCAAGCTCAGCTATTTCGGTCGTGTAGGCTATAACTACAAGGAAAAATACCTGGCTGAATTTACCTGGCGCTACGACGGGTCCTATCTGTTCCCCGGCGATCAGCGGTTTGGCTTTTTCCCCGGCGTGTCGGCGGCCTGGCGTATATCCGAAGAGGATTTCTTCAAGAAGAGCGTACCTTTCATGAACTATCTGAAGCTGCGCGCCAGCTGGGCGCAGATGGGCAACGACCAGGTGTATTACCTGAAGAACGGCACACCCACCTTGTTCGAGTACCAGTATATCAACACCTATAGCTTCGGCAGCTATGTGATCAATGGCAATGCCGCCACGACCCTTGGCGAGACGGTGGTGCCCAACCCGCATTTTACCTGGGAAGTGGCTAACAACACCGACGTAGGCCTGGAAGGCCAGCTGCTGAACGGGATGTTCAATTTCGAGTTCGACTGGTTCT
>DASZVM010000206.1:0-12548 GCA_035547295.1 Puia sp.
CCAAACCACTTGTCGAACTGAAGCGCCGCCACGGCAGGGTTCAGCTTATCACATTCCAGACCCGCGCCTCCGCCTCCGGTCACATTCCTATGCCCTGTGGACGTATGCCCTACCCGCAGGACCATCCAGCGCCCCGGCGGCGCCGTCCACGTCAGGCGACCGGAAGTATCCATATAATGGCTGATGTCCATCACACGGCCCCTGGCAATACAAATGGAATCCGGCAGCTGATGTTTCCCGCTCCACCGGCTTATCCGCCACACCTCTCCCGCCTTGCCCTCATATTGATCCACGGACGGCATCGCAGAAAGCCCGATGCTCCCCACCTTTAGCGATGGCTTCCATTTGGCTGCATCCAGGTCCTCCGCCCCCGGCTCGGAACCACGCTTGTCGTAAACAAACCTGAAATACCTGGCCGTAACGGCAGGTATCGTATGGGTGACATCGGCATCGTTATCCTCCCACCCGTGACGGGGAGGCTCCAGACGGCCCAGTTGACGGAAATGTTCGCCGTCATCGCTCGCCTGTATCAATAAACGCTGCGCCTGGTAATTATTCGTTGCGCTGATAATAATGGTCCTGCAGGTAAACGGCTGCCCGAATGCATACTGTACCCAGCATGGGCCGTCGCATCGGATCGATCCCTCCTTGATGGTAGCCCCTTCGCTCGTCACTTTCGGGGCCACTGTCCGTGTGGACTGCTCCCAACCCGGCGATACAGGCAGCGCATATACGGCCACATCCCTGTAGTACCCTTCGTGCATGGGCGGCATGGGTAATTGCATATCGACCTTTCCCTCTGCAAAGACCTTGCTCGACGTCACCTTTTGCATAGACATCTCCGGCGTGATCCACGGCCCACCGGCTACCGCAAAACCATCACAGACATGCATGGCCAGCTTTACTCCCGATCTGTCCGCCTCCTGCATGGCATAACGCACCATTTCCCACCAGGCAGGGCTCAGCTGCTCCACGGGCGTATCCGTCAATGGAGGGTTCTTTACTCCCTTGATGGGCATCAGATACGCGCCTCCGATACCCGCCGACCGCATCGCCTCCAGGTCCGCCCGTATCCCCTCCTTGCTGACAGCCCCCTGCATCCAATACCAGAATACCCATGGTTTGGCAGCAGCAGGCGGATGATAAAAACCCTCTTCGAGGGTCTGTGAAAAGCCCGTAATGGAGAGCGTTAGTAAGATTATCAACAGTTTCGAACGCATGTTCATTCTTTATACGTCACGGAATACTCTCTGCCGCCGTCCAGGTCAAGCTCATATTTGTAGTCGCCTATCAGCCGGATAGTCCCCTGTTTGCAGGCGGGCGTGGCCCTGCTCCTGAACCGCAGCACTCCCTTTCCTTCCACCGTATGGACAACTATCCGGCTCCTGCTGCAAGATACTTTTATATTACCATGCGGTGTAGGCACCGCCCCTTCCATCCATTCCATACCACCCAGCACAGGTTCAACAATATACTTTGCATAGCCCGGCGCGGCCGGCCTGACCCCCAGATAATATTTCCCCAGCAAATATAACGGACTGGCCCCCCAGGCATGACACAGACTCTTTCCAAATGGCCGTCCATACATGGCATAATGCTGCACGCCTTTTTCAGAAGGGTCATATTTTTCCCAGAAAGAGGTCGCACCCAGCTTTAACATCCCACCCCAGTAATCTTTCATTTCCTTTAATACACGCCCCTGCTGCCCCAACACGCACAAGGCTTCCAGCTCATAAAATCGCATATAGGGCGTGGTGATCTGCTGTACGCTGTCATTCAGCAATACACCAGTCTTCACCGCATCCTCCTGCTGCGGGTTAAACCAGCCAAACAGCACGCCGAACATATTCGAGTACCTGTTGACCTTCGCCACGCCATCTCCACGGCTATGCACAAATGCCTGTCTGCCGGCATCCCAGAATTCAGGAAAAAACCTGTTGCGGAGTGTCGCTGAAAGGTTGTTATAGCGAGATGCGGCTGTTGTGTCGTCTGTCAGTGCTGCGCATAGTCCCATCGTCGCCAGACTACGGATAAACAACATCTGCTCGAAGCTTAACACGCCCTTCTTTGTCAACCCGTCCGCCCAATCGATAAACAGCCAGTCACCCGGCAAACCCTCCAGCCAGCCTTGCTTATCCCTTCTGGACAGGATAAAATCCATCAGGCTCGCCATCCTCGGATAGATCCGGCGGATAAACCCGCTATCACCGGTGTAGAGGTAATAATCATAAATACCCAAAAACCAATAAAAACTATAGTCCATGATGGTGTTGATATGGCTGGTGACGGGGTCTTTCCCCCGCAATGCCCATAACGTTCGCGTTACCTCCGACGAATCGAAAAAAAGATAATAGCTCATCAGATAGCTTTGATAGGCATCCCCCGACCATATCCACCTGTCCCGCTTGATCCCATCGATAAAGAACTCACGGGTGTTCAGATGAAAGGTATACGCGGCCACCTGCCATATCTTATTCAATTCCTCATCGCTGCAACGAAAGCTGCCCCTGTCGGCCACAGGCAGGTACTCATACAACATCGACACGGAATCCGGCTGTACGTCTCCCCGGATATTGACATACCGGAAAGCACGCGACCCCTGCAATGTGGTATCGCTACTGCTGATCTCTATCCTGTCAAGCGTTTCGCAACTGTCCGTGGATAGAGCTTCCTCCCTGGACTCACCATAATAAACCGTCAGCTTCCCTTTGCCATGAAGACCATGCAATCGAACGTATCCGAATGTCTCCTTCCCGAAATCCGCCAGCATGCCATGCGGAGATCTTTCTATCCTTACCGGAGGCTGAGGCTGTGCGGACAGGCGCCATCGGGACGGTGATACCGAGGGGCCGGAAAGGCGCAGGTCCTCCGCCGGCATCCAGACAGTGCCCGACTTATCCGAAGTCTTACCCGACGCATCTATCCATTCCTTATCTTCAAAGGTCACCGACCAGGAGGTATCGGACCTGATGCTGGCACCACGTACATATATGACGGGGGGACTGTCCTGGTTGAATACTTTTAGCTCAAGGCTATGATGTCCGGCGGGAATATGTACCGGACGGCCGGGAACCCGCTTTCCATCCAATTTAAAATTATATTCCCCTTCTGTAAATACTTCTATGTCCTCCGGCACAGACAGCTGAACCTCCTTTCTGAAATCGATCAGCACATAATGGTTATCCAGCTTCCAGAAGGGAGGTAAGAACTGACCTCTCTCCGTACGCCTGTTCTGCATCTTGTTCCCCAGCCATACTTCATAATCACCGGGATATCCGATCCAGGTCTGGGCCCTGGCGGCATGACCATTAAAAAGGATATACAGCACGATCATGACGATGGTTAGCGATATCCACAGGAGCCGTACCTTTCGGGTCGGCCGTCGCGTCAGGGGCTGCTCCGGCTGTATTGGATGCACCAACTGGGCTGACCGCACAGACCTTCGCCCGGCAAATGAAACCAACACCACCCCCGCAGAAAGTACGACAAACAAATAAAACGACAACAATAGGAAATGCGGCCAGAAAGTATATTTTGAAGAAGGGAAAACCCATAAGTATAACACACCGACCCCTACGCTAAAAAATGTCCCCCAGGTCAGCACGCCATTGATAGCCCCCGGCGTAGTCCTCTTCCACAATACCCCCCACAGGAACGCAGCCGACATGGGAGGCGCCAGAAAACCCAGCACCGACTGAAAAACATCAAAAAGATTCAGCCCCCTGATCTGGTCGATAGCCATCGTCACCAATATGGAGACGATCGCCCCCGCTACGGTAAATATCCTTCCTATCCGTATCACCTCCCGGGTGCTTGCCTGCGGCTTGTATTTCTTTATATATATATCCATAGTAAATACAGTGCTTACAGAATTGAGCGAAGATCCGATATTGCCCACCAGCGCAGCTATCAGCACAACGATGATAAGTCCTCTCATCCCCGGCGGGAAAAGCCTGGTCACCAGCGTAAGATACGCCTCATCAGGGTTATTCAGATGCGGATAAAGGACATAACAAAGTATTCCGGGCAAAATAAACAGCGGCACATCCAATATTTTCAACCAGCCGATGAAATTGGCGCCCAGCTGTCCCTGCTCCAGGTTGCGGGCCCCCAACACCGACTGCACCATCGATTGCTCGGTACACCAAAACCACACCCCCATGATGGGATAACCCAGCAGGATCGCCTGCCAGGGATAATTTTTATCATTCCCGGGGAGGAACAGGTTCCAGTAGGCAGGGGGTGTTTTTTCGTATAATGCGCCGATGCCGCCCACTTTCGAAAGTCCCATCCATACCAGGCAGCCGCTGACGGCTATCAGCAGCAACATCTGAAAAACATTTGTATACGCAATGGCCTTCAATCCGCCCGCCGCCGTAAAAAAAGTCGCCAGCACCACCATGCTGATAACGGATAGCCACATGGGCAAGCCCAATAGCTGGCGAACAAGTATCCCTCCTGCAAACAGCCCCAGGGAAAGCCAGGAGATAAGTATCGTGATCAATGTATACCAGGCGAGGATATTACGGGTAGACTCTCCAAAATGACGTCCCATATATTCCGGCAGGGTAGAGACCCTTGACCCGAGGTAACGGGGCGCAAACACAACGGCGAGTAAAAGGATAAAGATAAAAGCATACCAGGCAAAATTCCCCGCTACGACCCCCGTGGTATATCCAATGCTGGCCGAAGCTATCAGCATGGAAGGGCCCACATTGGTCCCCCACATATTCAACCCGATACTGGCCCAGCCCAGCGAACGCTGCGCCAGAAAAAGGTTCTCCTCCGCCTTCTTCTTTTGCACAAAGCTCACCCAGTATCCTATTCCCAGCAGGATCAGCATATACACTGTCACTATGATGAAGTCGACGGGCTGGAGGAATTGATAGATGTTATTCATATCAGGCCATGTTTGTCCAGTATTGCATTTACTTGTATGGGTTTGCCTGTTGACAGCGATCCTTCCATCGCCTTCAGGACTGCAATGGTCCCGATACCTTCCCGTATGTCCGGGTAGGCCGTCTCACCTCCCGTTATACAGTCTGCGAAATACTCAAGGTAATTCTGGTATTCCCCCGCATGATGACTCTTCCCCTCAAACCGGAAATAATGCTTTAACTTATGCTCCCAGGTGATCAGCTTCTCCTCCCCCGTATTCGTAGTGACGGCATACCGCAGGTCCATATAATCCGCCTGGCTGCACCCTTCCGTAGCCCGCAGGATACAGCTCATTTCGCTGTCCCGGATGACTGGCTGCACAGGACCGGTATACGCACCCGATACGCGCGCCACACGTCCGTCAGCAGCTTTGAAAATAAAATGCATGGTGTCCTCATGATGCAGCCCGCCCTTTTTACCATTGGCGCTCAGCATGCCATACCCCATCACCTCTGTAATGTCCGGTAAATACCAGCGCACCAGGTCCACGGGGTGACTCAACCCGCCATATAGCCATTTAAACGAATTCTCCAGCGACCAGCCCTTTTCAAGGAACCACCGGTGGTCGGCATGATAATAAGCTTCCACGGTTATCAGATCCCCGATCATCCCCTCCTCATAGTCCTTGCGCTGTCTGCGCATGGGTTCGAAGAAGCGTGAACTCTGTCCTACAAATATTTTCTTGTCTGTCCTTCGGCTCAATTCCAGCAGCCTGGCTGCGTCAGCCAGATCATCGATAAAAGGCTTCGTGCACACCACATGCTTGCCATGCTCCAACGCCGCCGCTACATGACGGGCGTGAAATTTATCCGGCGTATAGATACCGATGACATCGATATCCGGGTCCTTCAACATATCTTCGTAATGCAATGTGTAATGAGGGAATCCAAATTCTTCCGCGCGCTGTTTGCAGAGGTCTTCGTTCAGATCGCAGATCATCTTTAATTCCCATTTGGAGCTTCCCAATGCCGCGGACATCGTGCTCCTGCCTTCGCCCAATCCAAGTATTCCTAATTTCAACATACTATTGCTTTTTTATTCCGGCTGAAAGTTTGATCTTCCCGTCCACGAAAGGCCCGTTATTCTCCCATGTATTACCCGGCCCGTTGGCATTACGCATAAATTTCTCTCCCGGACACCAGTTGTTCCTGATGGTGATATAAGATGACCCTTCGTCAAAATAGAAATAGAACCAGTGTTTGGGGTCGTGTACATAGCCGGGATGATAGATCGAATCGATACGGTTCTCCGTGATCATCGTCCCCGGCTGCGCCGACAATGTATAGATACCCCCTACATCATACATGTGCTTTGCATAATGATGTACATAGTTCCCGATGATATGATTGTCCCGCATGCAGTTGACAGTCCGGGTCCATCCCCACCCTACACAGATGCCCGAGTAAGATACTTCGCTCACCTCATTGTGGACAATATTGACTCCCCGGACATATCCCGCGCTGATACCCACGCAACCCCAGTCCTCATTCGCGCAATCCGTGACAAGGTTGTTGGTGATCCACTCATCATGCACCACTTCCCGTTGATCGGCGGGGTCGTAGGGCAAGTGTGTTTCGAAAGCTTCATCCGAATAAACGCCCATCTGGATGCCAG
Source organism: Puia sp. (assembly GCA_035547295.1). Taxonomy (GTDB): domain Bacteria; phylum Bacteroidota; class Bacteroidia; order Chitinophagales; family Chitinophagaceae; genus Puia. Next base: position 6,553 of record DASZVM010000206.1, read on the forward strand.
TTCCGCCGATGTCATCAAAACGGCAATGGTCGATCGTATCCGAATGAGTTCCACGAATGAGGTCGATGCCTGTCGAAGCTATATGCTCAAACCTGCACCCCTGAAAAACCACATGATCCGCATACGCCACTTCCACGGCGCCCGGAGGGCGACCGATCCATGCCTGGTTCTCCAACCCCTTCTTATCCGGGGTACCGGGGACCTTTAGCTTATACGCATCCAACAAGTACATACCTGCCTGTAATGGCACATGTCCCGCTTCGGAAGGCCGCATCCATGTACTATAGGCGAACCGGACACCCTTCCATTGTATATGGTTCACTGGTCTGTCGGCAGTGCCGATGATCTGTACAAGCTGGGTTAGCGCCGGGACTGTAACTACCGAGGTTTTGAGATCTTCTCCCGGCCGTGGCCAGTAATAGATCTTCCCTGTCCCGATGTCTTCATACCATTCTCCCGGACTATCCAGCAGCGATAATGAATTCGAAAGGTAATAGGCGGAATTCCCGTTCTGAAGATGCCCGCTGTCCACGACAGGCGCAGGCCAGGGATGTTCAAATTCCAGATGGCTCTCCGGCTCCCAAAACCGCAGCCTGTAACGATCTCCCACGCGCTCTACCTCTTTGATCCGCAATACGGCGAGCGCCCACATCTGGTGAATGATCATCTCCATCTGACCCGGGCCGGCCGGCAGCTGTACCCCCGCGCCGGCAGGTATCCATATCTCCTGCCTGTCCTTGTCTATGGACAATATCCTGTTCATGTGATCTTCGTCTGCGATGTCGCGAGCGCGGATGGCTTTATTATTATTGACCCATAGCTGGCGGAAGTACAGAGGACGGCCACTAATGAATGGCGCGTCCGTCTCATAGATCTTCCCTTTTGCTATTGCCGGCAGCCCTGGAATATTGCCCTGAACCTTTTTCCATCCCTTTACCTGCATGCCCCCGGATATCACAGGATCTTCTCCAGGCGCAGCCTCCACCACGGTAGGACTGGCGGCTGTACCAGCATCTTCAGGACGGATGAATAAGGGTTCGGTGAGATAATATTCGCCGCCCTTAAGCATGATATGTATGCCTTCCTTTATGTTAGGATCGTCCAAACGGCGAGCCTCACGGGCCATCCTGAATGCAGCAGATATCGAGGCAAGTGGCGCTTCCCGGGTTCCGGGGTTATGATCACTTCCGGACGGAGACACCCAGATCAAATAAAAAAGCAGCTCTTTTATCATTGAAAGATCGATTTCACATAGGCAGTATTCGCCCCAAAATTATATTTGACATTCCTGGGATCTCTCGCATCCCGGGACCGCTCGATCACGAGCCATCCGCTCCAACCCATCTTGTCCAGGACATCCTTTACCTTACGCATATCGACAGCCGTATCGTTCTGCAGCCATACCCCATCCGTGTTGGTGCAATGTATCTGACAGATATTGTCCTTGCCCAGCGTACGCAGCTCTTCATACAGATCACGCTTTGCATCCAGCGCATTGGCAAAATTGAAATAGATCCTGATAGCCGGCGATCCGATATCTTTCAGCAGCCGTACCTCTTCGGCAGCGCTGAGAGAAGTCTCGATGCCGATGACCACACCCGCCTGTTCCGCCATCTTACCGGCTGCTTTTAACCGTTCTACCACCGCCGGACGCAGCTCAGGGTGCTTCGACAGATCGGCGTTGACGCCGAGGGGCAGGAAGGCGATGTGAACTTCCATTTGTTGCAAGGTATGTATGCAATCGCCGATCATCCGCTGCCAGGTCGGACGGGTAGCGAAGGACTGCGCGTAGAACCCTGTCATGGCCAGGGAAGAGATGCCCACTCCTGTCTCTTTGGATGCTTCCAGGAATTGCTGTCTGACAGAGTCGATGGCCAGCTTGTTATCAAAGGTCTCCCTGTCGCCAAGCCCGCCCATATCGACTTCAAGGCCATCGGCCCCAACCGTTTTTGCCAGGGGGAATGCGCCAAGCTTTTGTCTCTTCAGGAGCATGAGGTCGACTACCGCTACGCGATATTTTTTGGATGTGTCCGGCCGCGAGGCGCCATTCGTTGATTGAAGCTTGTCCCACTCCCGTTGCAGCTCATCAAAACCCTTTATGGCATTGGCCGGCAGCCTTTCTCCATGCGCGCCAAAAACATATAGGGCCGTATCCGGCTCCACCGTACATTTTGATTCGTCAATATTCCCCGCCTTATCCTGGATAGCACGCAGGTTCAATCCGAGATACTTAGCCATGAACTTATACATCGGCGTGCGTTTGGAGAGCCCATAGTCATGTCCATCATTAGGTAAATGCACATTCTCCACTTTACCGGCAGCGCCATAAAAGCCATACACCCGCCGCAGATACGGAAAGTCATGCTCCGGCATATGATCCGTCCAATCCTTCCCGTCAGAGACCACCAGCATGGGCCGGGGCGCCGCCATGGCCGTCAGCTCGACATTATCCGTCCCGCCTGCGCAGGCATGTACAGGCATGCCGCTCTCACAGGGGCACCCTCCATAAAAATAAGCGGACACCGACACCACAGGTACACTGACCTTTATCCTGTCATCCAGGGCCGTCACCAGCATGGTCTGCGTACCACCGCCTGACCCCCCGGTAATCCCCACCCTCTCTTTATCCGCCGCCTTTAACGACAGCAAATAATCCAGTATCCGGATGCTGCCCAATAGCTGTATAGGCATCGCCAGGCTCCTCCGGTGATCTTCAGACTTGAATTGCAATAAGGACTCCCCCCAGGCAAACATATCATAGCTGAAAGCCATAGCCCCCATCCTGGCCAGGGCCGCGCACCGTATCTGGCAGTCGGGGCGGTAACGCTGCCGCTCCCAATGCCCGTCAGGATTAAGGATCACGGGTATCTTCCCTTTTATCTTCAATGGGCGGTATAATGATCCGTTGATGTATAGGCCAGGCAATATTTCTATGGCGATATTCGATACTTCGTATCCGTCTTTTTTTCGCCAAAGAGTTGCAATAGCGTTCGAGGAAGGTTTCGGAGGGAGGGGTGATAGCTGCAGCGTCTGATACAGACAGGACCTGAGCGTCTCCGCGCGTCGTGTCCATTCCTCTTTATTGTGATACAGTGAAGCCAGCCTGTCCAACGTAGCCTTGCCCTCTTCATAGCTGCGCCGCCAGTATTCATAGGTCTTTAGCTTATAAGCCTGATCTCCCGTCTTGTTCACATCCATATCCAACGGCGCCAGCACATTTTTCAGGGTCGTCTCCGCATCATTGCGAAAACGCCAGTCCGCATAATTCACCCAGCGGTCTTTCACCTGTTCGTCGGTGTACTTTATACTCACATGATACCTTTCCTGCACCATCTCCAACACCTCCTTCAAAGGCTTTTTATATTTTCCATCCGAATTGTCCTGCGCCACAACCCCGACCGCTGCAAATACAATTAAAAGCATAATCGTCACCAGCTTGCGGGGAAATCGCATACTTATTTGTTCCATTGATAAACTTTTAAAATTCCACCAACACTGCCACGGCATCCAGATCCACCTTCGCCTTCAGATTGAAGGGAGTGATCATCACCGGTACAAACTTTTTATCCATAAACTATTTTTTGACAGACACCGGCCAGACCCCGTTGACTATCTTCACCAGCTTCAGCCGCTGCGGGTCCAGCTCCACATATTTTATCTTCTTCCGCCTCCATGTATACACGATCTGCACCATCCCATCCGAAGATTGAATGACGGAAGGATAAGAATACTGACCCAATGTATCGTTCTCCAACACCAGGGCCGCATACCATATCTTCCCATCCGGCGAAACCGCCACATTCAATGGCGATCGCTCACCCTTCGACTTGCCGGGCGGCGGAAGCACATGGTTATACACCAGCAGCTGCCGGCCGTCTTTTAAGGTCACGGCGTCCGTACCGGAATTATTGTTGGGTAGTGACGTGGGCTTCAGCGGCGACCAGGTCTGTCCCTTGTCCCTGCTCCATGTCTCCAATATCGCCCTGTTCCGGCTCCTGCAAAGCGCCTGCAAGCTGCCGTCCTTATGAAAAAGTATGCTGGGTTGAATGGCCGCTTCCTCCCCTGCAGGTGGTGCTGACTGTGTCCAGGTCTTACCCCAGTCCCGTGTCAGCTCGAAATGAACCTTCCATCCATGTCCTTCCGTGCTGGTGGGGCAGATCAGCGTGCCGTCATTCAATAATACCGGTTTGTTCTTGACAGGACCGAGAAATCCTTCCGGCAGTGCGGTTGGATGAGACCAGGTTATACCCCCGTCACCCGAGCGTATCAGCCAGCCCTTCCATTTTGCAGGACTGGGGCCGATCTTATAGAACAATAGCAGATCGCCTTGGGGTATCTGGTACAGCACAGGATTCCAGCAGGCATACCGCAGCGTGTCATTTACAATCCCGTTGGCTACATTGACCGGCGGTGTCCATGTATGCTGCCCTTTATCCTTGCGACTTACATAGATACAAACGTCGGGATTCCTTTCCTTTGTCCCCCCAAACCATGCAGCCACCAGCCCTTTGGATGTCTCTGCAATAGTAGATGCATGACATTCGGGGAAGGGCGCGCTCTCATAAATGAATTGGGGCTGCGCCCCCGCCGCAGACGCACGGGCTTTCTGCGCATCCACATACGCCTTGAACAATGCATGCCAGTTCCTGCCATTCGCATTCAGATACTGCTCGTTCTTTGTCTTATAGATCTCGAAGATGGCTGAGATCTGCTTCATATTCTTAAAATCCACCGCCTGCTCACGGGCCTGCTGCAGGTTAGCCAGGATCATCCCCTCTTCTTGCGGGGTGAGATCAGGGACAATTGCCTTGTAGCCCGCCAGCGTAAACGCCACCTTGCCAATGGTATACTTATCCAGTATCGTACTCACCTGCTCTTCCGTCAGATCTTTCCGGAGGCCGTTCATCAGGTCTTCATGCACAGACCGCGGCATGGAAGAGTTGACAATGATCTGACGGTCCATATTGCTCAGCGGCTTCCCCGTGGCAGGGTCGATCCCGGCAGGGACCATCGTATAGGGATGTGTATTATTCCAATCCCGTACGGCCTTCAGATGCGCAGCGATCACCGCCGTAACCCTTGCCTCTTTTGCAGTGTCATTCAGGTTCAGCGACCTCACCCAGTCCTCCGGCCTTTTATCTTCCTGCGCATAGACAGACTGAAAAGACAATATCGCCACCATCAGATAAACTATCTTCATATACCTGGTTTTACTTCAAAATGATACTTTCCCGAACCTATCGTTGTCATCCTGCCATCCGGCAGATGCACCTCCGCCTCTGTATTGGGTGGCACGATGATGTCCCATATCACCATTTCATCTCTTCTTTTCCACCGGCTGACGACCTCTCCATATGGAGTCTGGTAAGTCGCATTTATGAAATTCAATCCCTCCGGAAATACAGGGGCCATCCTTATCTTTTTAAATCCCGGCGTCGCCGGCGCTATACCCGCCAGGTCCTGAAAACACCAGGCAATGAGATCCCCCAGCAACATCACGTGGTTCTGTGAATTCATCTCCGGGTTGGCCGTATTCCCATTCCACAGCTCCCAGATAGTCGTGGCCCCATGCTCTACCATATACCCCCAGCCGGGATAATCCCTGTTCGTGGCGATCTTCCAGGCCAGGTCCCCTCTTCCATACCTGGTCAACCCACGCATAAGCCACTGCGTCCCGATCACTCCCGTGCTGATATGCCCGTGGTTGTCTTTTTCTATTTTTTCGACGATATGTCTAAATACCTCTTTCCGCTGCTCTTCCGGTGTTATGCCGAAATATAAGGGCAGCAAATTAGCCGTGACGGTGTTATTGCCGTAATGCCCGTCCATTAAGAACTTCAGGTTGAATACCCGCTGCACAGCTGTCGCCTTAACATCGAAGGCTGCCGCGTCCTTTGGTCTATGCAGCAATTCCGCGAAATGCCCCATCAGCCGTAAATAATGATAGTAATACGCTGTAGCGATCAACTGCCCATCCGTATTTCTCAAACTATCCC
>DASZVM010000207.1:0-2424 GCA_035547295.1 Puia sp.
ATTAAAAATCAATTATCTACACTTCAGCTTCGGGAGATAACCTTCGTCTCCCCTCCTGCCGTCCCCGCGATCACCACGTCGGCCATACCGATGAAGAATCCATCCTCCATTACGCCCGTAATAGCGCTCACCTGCTCATGCAGCCTGGCCGGGTCGTTGATGAGGCCAAAGGCGCAATCCAGGATATAATGGCCATTGTCCGTCATATAGGGCGTGTCCCCCGCCATTCTCATATGGGGCGTACATCCCAGGGCCGCCAGTTTCCGGTTCGTCAGCTCCCATGCAAAAGGAGTAACTTCCACCGGCAGGGGGAACTTGCCCAGTTTATCCACCAGTTTGCTTTCATCCACAATGATGATATAGAACTTTGTCACCGCAGCTACGATCTTTTCCCTCAGCAAAGCTCCGCCGCCTCCCTTGATCAGGTTTAGTTGCTTGTCCACCTCGTCCGCCCCATCGATGGTAATATCCAGCTGATCCACCTCCGAAAAAGGAATGATAGGGATATTAAGCTCCCTGGCCAGGGCCTCGGATTGTACGGAAGTCGCCACCGCCCTGACCGCCATCCCCTCTTTTACCAGGTCCCCGATACCCTGAATGGCCCAATAAGCCGTAGACCCCGTGCCCAACCCCAGGGTCATACCTGGCCGGATGTATTCAATTGCCTTCAAGGCAGCAAGCTTTTTTCCTTTAACAGCAGGATTCTCCATGATTATCAATTGTTTATATATGTTTACTCTACTTTTTTGGTGGGGAAAGTTAATTTCCCTACTTTTATGCCATCATTCATCCAAGATGAGCCGCACATTTGCAAATATAGCCTGTTGTTGTTGCTGTTGTAAGCAAAATTCGGTTATTTGGGTGGAGGATGACCTCTCTTAAGCTTAATAAGAACTGTTATAAACAACAAAATATAAAGCTCCACCGCAAGTGGGGCTTTTTTCATTACAGCGACTATGTCAACAACAACAGATCTGACCATCAGCAGCAGCCTGCTCGCCTCCGTCCGGGGGTTGGAGAAAAAGATAGGGAATACCCCTTTGTTGCCTGTTACCCGTCTGTTCAATAAAAAGAACGTACGGTTATTTGCCAAGCAGGAATGGATGCAGCTGTCGGGCAGTGTAAAAGCCCGCGCCGCTTACAATATCATCCGCAAAGCAATAGAGAATGGACAACTCGCGGGAGAAAAGACGCTTTTGGACGCCACCAGCGGCAACACCGGCATCGCTTATGCGCATATCGCCAGCCAGCTGGGCATCCCCATCGCCCTCTGTCTGCCGGAGAATGCGTCCAAAGAGCGGAAGGATATCCTGGGATCGCTGGGTGTCCGGCTGATTCTCACCTCCCGCTTTGAAGGCACCGACGGCGCCCAACAGGTGGCAAGAGAGCTGGCAGCCGCGGATCCCTCCGCCTACTACTATGCCGATCAATACAAGAACCAATACAATTGGAAGGCTCATTATCATTCCACAGCGCCCGAGATCTTCAGGGAATTGCCCGGGATCACGCATTTTATTGCAGGTCTGGGCACTACAGGCACTTTTGTGGGCACAGGCCGCCGCCTGAGGGAGCTCGTCCCTTCCATCCGTCTTATCTCCCTCCAGCCCGACTCAGCCCTCCATGGAATGGAAGGCTGGAAGCACCTGGAGACAGCCATCGTCCCCGAGATCTATGATCCCACGGTAGCCGATGCAAATTATGAGGTGAGCACCGAAGAGGCCCACGAGATCATCAGGGCAGCTTATAAGCACGAAGGATTGCTGCTGAGCCCTTCCTCCGCAGCCAACCTGGCCGGGGCCATCCGTATCGCTCAGCAGTTGGAAGAGGGCACGGTCGTCACCGTCCTGCCCGACAATGCAGATAAATACGGTGAAGTCATAAAAAAAATCTTATAACATGATCATCATCGAACCTCGTGTCCGGCAGTTAATGGTAGAAGACGCTGTCAATACATTCCCCGATGAATGCTGCGGCTTCCTCTTCGGCAGGGAAGAAACTGACGGCACACGCCTTATCCTGGATATACTGGCAGTAGATAATTCAAAGGAAGGGGACAAACGCCGGCGCTTCGAGATCTCACCACTGGATTACATGACAGCCGAACAGCATGCCCTGGACCATGACTGGACGCTACTGGGAGTATACCATTCCCACCCCAACCATCCGGCCATTCCTTCGGAGCACGACCGCAAAGCCGCCCAGCCCTTCTTCTCTTACGTGATCATCTCCGTGATGGACAAAGAAACCATCAACATTCGCTCATGGCTGCTCAACGATGGCCAGCAATTTGAAGAAGAACAGATCAACGATTATCAAACCAGCATTCATATGTCCAGTTCACAAGGAACAGATGAATGGCCAGATCCTCTGCCGGATACCGGCAATTAGCAGCCTGGTTCCTCTTCACCATTGAAAAAGACATTA
>DASZVM010000208.1:0-5729 GCA_035547295.1 Puia sp.
AGGGGAACAAGAAATTGTACTGATCACGGGGTTGCGGTCAGCAATTTATTCCTGGCGATCAGGCAGCTGCCGATGATACCGGCTTTTTCTCCCAGCTGTGACATACACAGCTTTGTATCGCTGTTGACGAGGTTCAGCGAATATTTATTGATGGCGCTGCGGACGGGCAGGTAGATGTAGTCGCCTGTATTTGCCAGCGTCCCTCCTAGGATAACCATTTCGGGATTAAAAATATTGATCAGCACGGCGATGCCGCGGCCTATCTTGCCGCCGATCTCTGCCAGAAGATCGATGGAAAGCATGTCGTCGTTGCGGGCGGCCTCTATGATGTCCGTGAGCCGGATCTCGTCCAATTTTTGAGGATCGTTGACGATCGCGGAGGTCTGTCCCTGCTTTATGCGTTCTTTAAACAGGCGCAGCAGGGCCCTTCCGGAGGCTTCTGTCTCCAGGCAGCCTTTTTTACCGCAATGGCAAAGTATCTCGTTGTCGAATACGGGTATATGTCCTATTTCTCCACTGAAGCCTGACTTCCCATAATACACTTTGCCTTCGATCATCAGGCCTGAACCCAGTCCATAGTCCAGGTTGAGAAAAAGCACATTCTTTTCGGTGCTGACGATGCCTTTATGGAACTCACCGCAGGCCATCGCACGGGAGTCATTCTCCAGGAATGCGCGGATGGAAAGCTGTCGTTGGACGATGCTGCTCAGGGGCTCTTCGCTGAAATGAAAAAAGCTGTGGCTGTCGCCGTTGTTCGTATTGATCCTGCCGCCCAGGCTGATGCACAGGGATAAAATATTCTTTTGATCGATGGGGATACGATGGATAAAGTCCCGGATGAGGGCGATCAGCCTGTCAAGGGACCCGCTGGTATTTTCCAGCAGGTAAGGCACCCGCATTTCGGAGGTGACCAGCGTCTTTGTAAAATCCAGCAGGCCGAGGCTTATGTAGTATTGTTTTACGTCTACCCCCAGAAAAAAGCAGGCATCGGATGCGAGTCCGTATGTGCTCGCGGGGCGGCCCATGGAAGAATCGATCTTGCCATAGTCCTTTAAAAGTCCGTCCGTCATTAGCTCGTTTACCAGGCTGGTAGTTTTGGGTGGGCTGATGTTGAGCATTTGCGAAAGGTCGGAGATGGTGGCTTCGCCCTGCTGATCGAGGTGGTTGACGATCTCCCTTTTGCGGAGTTTATTCTTATAGGCCACTCCGGAGGATATCTCTTCTGTAAAAAAATCGAAAAGGTTATGCTCTTGCATATAGAAGGTTGACCAAAGATAATATAAAGGGGTTATTTAAGAAAATATTTTATAATCTCTTGGTTATTTGAAAATATAATTTATAATTTGTGCTAGTTAAGGTAAAAAAATTATTATGTCTGAGAGTATTAGTAAAATTAATTCTAAAACTGCGATAGATTTGGCTGGATATTCGGAGATCTATAGTCGGGAATTGCTGGAGAATGTCCTGCCTTTCTGGCTAAACAACAGCAGGGATATGGTAAATGGCGGTTTTTTTACCTGTTTAGGCCGGGATGGGAGCGTATATGACACGGACAAGTTCATGTGGCTGCAGGGACGGGAGGTTTGGTGTTTTTCTTTTATGTATAATCATGTTGAGAAGAAGCAGGAATGGCTGGAGATGGCTGTACAAGGGGCTGCTTTTATGAAAAAGTATGGAAGGGATGGACAAGGCAGCTGGTATTTTTCGCTGACCGCGGATGGAAGACCGTTGACCCAGCCTTTTAACATTTTCAGCGATTGTTTTGCGGCGATGGCCTTTGCCTCGCTTGACCGGGCGCTACCGGGGCAGGGCTATGGTGATATTGCCATGGAGACTTTTGAAAATATCCTGGTCCGCAAGGATGGATGGAAGGGCAGGTATGAAAAAGGTTTTCCCGGCACGCGTCCATTGAAGAGCTTTGCGTTGCCGATGATCCTTTGCAACCTGTCCATCGAGATGGAGCATTTGCTGGGCAGTCAGCGGGTGCATGCGATGATCCCTTCGCTGGTGAAAGAAGTAATGGATGTTTTTTATAAAGAAGAGCTGGGGTTGATAGTGGAGCATGTGGCTGCGGACGGAAGTCTCAGCGATAGTTTTGAAGGCCGGTTGCTTAATCCCGGTCATGCCATCGAGGCGATGTGGTTCCTGATGGACCTGGGCAAGCGTTTGCAGGACAGGGCTCTTATCGAAAAAGCGGTTGCCATCATGCTGAATACATTGGAATATGGCTGGGATACAGCATATGGCGGTATTTTTTATTTCCTGGACAGGAAGGGGTATCCCCCGCAGCAGCTGGAATGGGATCAGAAATTATGGTGGGTGCATGTCGAGGCGCTGGTGGCGTTGGCGAAGGGTTTTGTGCTTACGGGCGACGAGCGGTGCGCGAAGTGGTTTGAAAGGGTGCACGACTATACGTGGAACCATTTTCGTGACAAGGGGTACGGGGAGTGGTTTGGATATCTGAACAGAAGAGGGGAAGTGCTGCTGCAGGCCAAGGGTGGGAAATGGAAGGGTTGTTTCCATGTGCCACGTGCTTTATACCAGGTGTGGAAAACCTTTCAATAAACTGCAAATGGGAAAGAACTTTAACCAAAACATGGGCTATGTGATATTCCTTTCAGTGGTGGCCGCGCTGGGAGGTTTTTTATTTGGGTATGATACGGCGGTGATCTCGGGCACCATCGATCAGGTGACGGGTCAATACCTGCTAAACCCGATGCAGCAGGGCTGGTATGTAAGCTGTGCTTTGGCGGGCTCCATCCTTGGGGTAATGGTGGCGGGTGTGCTGGGGGATCGTTTTGGGAGGAAGCGGACGATGATCATTTCCGCGGTGCTGTTTACGGTATCGGGGGTAGGGTGCGCGCTGTCTGTCAATTTCAACCAGCTGATAGCTTACCGGATCATGGGAGGCGTGGGTATCGGGGTCATATCCATCATCTCGCCGATGTATATATCGGAGGTTGCTATCACGCGGTATCGCGGTAGTCTTGTATCGTTGTACCAGCTGGCGATCACGGTTGGGTTTTTAGGGGCCTACCTGGTGAACTACGAGCTGGAGAAGCTGGCTGTGAGCGGCGTTTTTACGGGGACGGGTCTGATGGCGAAAGTATTTACGGTGGAGTCCTGGCGTGGGATGCTGGGCATGGAGTCGTTGCCCGCCACCCTGTTCTTTATTGTCATATTCTTTATACCGGAGAGTCCCCGCTGGCTTATTGCACGGCGGCAGGAAAGCAGCGCCCTGATAACCTTTCATCGTATTTACAAGGACCCCGCGGAGGCGGCTGTCCGGGCGGATGAAGTAAGACAGCAACTGGCGGCAGATGCGGGAGCCGACTGGCGGAAGCTATTCAAGCCTGCCTATTTCAAAGCGTTGCTCATCGGTGTGGCCATCGCGATACTCGGACAGTTCATGGGTGTGAACGCGGTGCTGTATTATGGTCCCACCATTTTCAGGAATAGCGGTCTTTCAAATGGAGATTCTCTTTTTTACCAGGTGCTGGTGGGCTCGGTAAATGTGCTGACAACGGTACTCGCTTTGATCATCATCGACAGGGTAGGGCGGAAAAAGCTCGTCTACTACGGGGTATCGGGGATGATCCTTTCTCTCCTGCTGATAGGCATTTATTTTATGAAAGGGGGGGCATGGAATATTTCTTCCACGGCGCTGCTGATCTTTTTTTTACTGTATATTTTTTGCTGCGCCATTTCCATCTGCGCGGTAATTTTTGTGCTGCTGTCCGAGATGTACCCGACCTCTGTGAGAGGGATTGCCATGTCGATAGCGGGTTTTGCCCTCTGGGTAGGCACATTCCTTATCGGGCAGCTTACGCCCTGGCTGATGTCGAGCCTGGGCGCAGCGGGCGTATTCTTTGTTTTTGCGGTGATGTGCCTGCCCTATATATGGATCATCTGGAGGCTGGTGCCGGAGACCGCGGGAAAGTCACTGGAGGAGATCGAAAGGATGTGGGAGAAATGAGAGAAGGTGAATGCGGTGATGAAGGGCTAAGTGAATGAGGGAAATAAGTGAAAACATTTAGGCGCGGAATCCTTACCTTTATTGGTACAAGCCTCTGATTAACGTGTAAATGAACTCTTTGGATAAGAGAAACCATACTAACCCCGTCGATGAACAATTGTTGTTGCAAAAGACTGCCCTTGGCAGCAGAGAGGCATATACTGCCCTTTACTCTCACTATTATACGGGGTTGCGCCGATACGTCTATTTTATCACGAAGTCGAATGAGGATACGGAAGAGATCATCCAGGACATATTTTTGAAAGTGTGGTTGAAGCGGGATGCATTGACCGGGATCCGGAGCTTTGAGCATTACCTGTTCCGTATGGCAAAGAACAGGATCTTCGACCTGGTCAGCCAGTCCCGGAACCGGCAGTCACTGATGAAACAGATGTGTCTGCGTGTACAGGAAACGCAAGATGCCACTCATGATGGGCTTGTCTTCCGGGAATATCATGATATTGCCCAGGAGGCCATCAATATCCTTCCGGCCCGGAAGAAGCAAATATTCCTGATGAATGCCCGCGACGAGATGACGGCCCGTGAGATCGCGGAGGTGTTGGGCACTACACGTACGGCGGTGAAAAAACAGTTGTACGAGGCTATCCATTTTGTCAAAGACCATTTGCGCAGATATGCGGAATGGCATCTCTTTCTCTAAAAAAAGGAGCCGGCCGGTATCCTTTTTCTTTTTCGTCAGTCTTTATTGAGTATGGACACTTCAACGATCATCACCATTATCGAGAAATATGCCGCGGGCCCCTTGTCGTCTGAGGAGGAAGTCATACTGGCAGCCTGGCTGAGAGATGTCTCCCCGGAGGAGTTTCACCGTACGCTGGATCAGTGTCCCCGGTTGCCCGAGGGGTTCAGGGAGTACCGGGGAATTTCGCCTGCATTTATCCGGGGGATGGAGTCGTTGCTGGATGCGGCGGATGTGATGGCAGGAATGGATGAAGCGGCAGGGTCGGAGGATAATGGTATGGTGGTAGTGTTGAACGATCGGAATGAGGGAAGAAGATGGATTGGGCGGAGAAGATGGATGGCGGCTGCTTCGGTCATTCTTTTGCTGTCTGCGGGTATCTTCCTTTTGGTGAGGGAAAGAACAGAGCCGGCGGCTGTAGCGGTAAGCGAGCATAAAAAACAGGATGCGGCGCCGGGGCATGACGGGGCTATCCTTACGTTGGCGGACGGGCGGCAGATAGTCCTCGACAGTGTGGGGAATGGCGCGCTTGCCATGCAGGGTAATGTAAAGATCCAAAAGCTAAGCAACGGTGTGGTAAAATACGATAACGGGCGGGAAGGAAGGAAAGAAACGCTCTATAATACGCTGGCCACGCCCAGGGGGAGGAAGACGAGTCTTTCGCTGACAGATGGGACGGTGGTGTGGCTGAATGCATCCTCTTCCATCCGGTACCCCACTGTCTTTACAGGAAAGGAGCGTTTGGTGGAGGTTACGGGTGAAGCATATTTCGAAGTAGCGAAGAACAGCGCAATGCCTTTTGTCGTAAGGAAGGCGGGGAGCGATGAGCGGGTGGAGGTGCTGGGGACAAGTTTCGATATCAATGTCTATGATGACGAAGAGGCGGCGAAGACCACGCTTTTGGAAGGGAGCATCAAAGTTATCAAGGGGGCGGATGGCCGTGTGCTGAAGCCGGGGCAGCAGGCTGTGCTGGGGAAGGGCGGAGGCCGGATAAAGATCGTCAGCGATGTGGAT
>DASZVM010000209.1:0-5188 GCA_035547295.1 Puia sp.
AATCTTTGTCAAAGGCAACTTTTTTTACCGTGCCTACCTTTATCCCCGACAGCCATATGTTATTGCCCGGGGCCAGTCCCTGGGCGTCGTCGAAGAGAGCTGTCAGCTGAAAGGTCTTTACAAAGGCTTTTCGCTGACCACCGATAGTGAATATACCCGTGACGAGTATAGCCAGCCCTATAAAGATAAAAGCGCCGACGGCTATCTGTTTTTTATTGTCTTGCTCGCTCATGATCCTTTATAAAATTATAATTGTAAAAATTTTTAACCCTGGGATCGTCTGTGTCGAACACTTCGTCAAAGCTGCCCTGGCGCAGGAATTTTCCTTCGGAGAGCATGACCAGCCGGTCACCTACGGCTTTTGCACAGGTGAGATCATGGGTTATGACGACAGAGCTCGTGTGGTATCGCTCCTGCACCTCGTTGATGAGGTCATTGATCTCTACGCTGGTAACAGGATCGAGCCCTGCGGTGGGTTCGTCGTACAGCATGATCTCCGGCTGCAGGATAAGGGTGCGGGCAATGCCTATTCTTTTCCGCTGTCCGCCAGACAGCTCGGAAGGCATCTGGTAAATGGTCTGCGAAAGACCTACATCGTCAAGCACCTTGGCAATGGCCGCATCGATCTGGGGGCTGTTGAGATGACGTTTGTTCCTTACCAGCGGGAACTCAAGGTTGGCCTTCACGTTCATGCCGTCATAAAGCGCGCTGCTCTGAAAGGAGAACCCGATATGGGTGCGAAGGGCCTGTAATTCTTTTGGGTCCAGCCGTGTAATATCCTCCCCCGATACCCGGACGCTGCCCGCATCGGGTTTGAGCAGACCGGCTATGATCTTGATAAGGACGGATTTGCCGCTGCCTGACCGGCCCAATACCACCAGGGTCTCCCCGTGATAGACGTCCAGGTCTACGCCTTTCAGCACCTGCAGGCTGCCAAAAGATTTTTCCAATCCGCGGATGGAGATGACAGGACGGCTTTTGTCGATGGGTGTGGTAAGCTTTTTTGCCATATCGTTAGCCTCCGTGCTTAAAGTAATTGACCAGTTGAACGATGATCATCTCCTCAATGAATATAAGGAACATGGATACCACGACAGCCGTATTGGCCGCACGTCCCACGCCTACGGTGCCCTGGTCTGCATTATAGCCGTTGAAACAGCCTGTTATCCCGATGGTGAACCCGTATACGGCGGACTTCAGCAACAGCACCCATACATCCAGGAAGGTGATCTTGTTAAAAGCAGACTGGAAGAAGGCCGCAAAGCTGGTTTGCTCATTGTGATGCACATTCAGGTACGCGCCCATCAGCCCTACGAACCCCATGTACAGGGCCAGGACGGGCACGATGGCGGTGGTCGCAAGGACCCGGCTGGCTACCAGGAACTTAAAGGGATTGGTGGAAGACACTTCCATAGCGTCTATCTGCTCGGTGACCTTCATGGAACCCAGCTCCGCCCCTATATTGGACCCCACTTTCCCCGCAATGATCAGGGCTGTCACCAGGGGCGCCAACGCACGGATAAGGGCGATGGCTATCAGGGAAGGCAGCCAGGAAGTGGCGCCAAACTCCCCCAGGGATGAGCGGGATTGTTTGGTGAACACCACCCCGGTGATAAAGCCGGTAAGGGTAATGATCGACAGAGAACGAATGCCTACCTGGAAGAACTGGTTGATGATCTCCCTGTATTCATAAGGAGGAAGAAAAAGTTCCTTCCAAAAGCGCCTGATAAACTGCCAGATCGCATATATACGGAGGAATAACCGGCCAAAATGCATGGTCAGGTGTTTTTTATTATAAGGGGGTGAAAATTATATGCCATAAAATTCAAGGCTTTAAACATATCCGTCTGGGGTAGGTTTTCCTCATAAAACATTACATATGAAGCGATCCATTTTATTTTCCGTTCTCTTTTTCACTTTGTTAGAAGAAAGGGCGCAGCGTGATCTTCATCCCGTGGCCTGGCAATACAACGCCCGGAAGATAGCCGAAAAGACCTATGAGGTACATCTGACAGCCCAGCTGGCCGCGGGATGGCATGCTTATTCCCAGCATCAGCCGGAAGATGCGGTGGCCCAGCCGACGGAGATCAGGTTCAAATCCAATCCGC
Organism: Puia sp.; assembly: GCA_035547295.1. GTDB lineage: Bacteria > Bacteroidota > Bacteroidia > Chitinophagales > Chitinophagaceae > Puia. The sequence continues at coordinate 2,109 of DASZVM010000209.1, forward strand.
TGATAGGCCTTCCGGGCAAGATCAGGGAGGTAGGGACCATGGAGAAATGGAAGGATGATGCTACAGGGATCCAGGCCAACCAATATGCAGACCAGGTAGATTTTATCCAGGTAATAAAGCTAAAGGCAAACGTCAGGACCAGCATCAGCGGGTCCCTTACTTACCAGGTATGTACCAACGAAATGTGTCTGCCGCCCAGGACGGACAATTTTGTAGTGCCGCTGGAAGGCGATGACAGCGGAGATAAAAAAAGTGCCTTGTGAGAAATCTAATTTTAGCCGTTTGTCGTATATAAACTACAAATATTTAGGTAAAAGCATAAATTAAGCGTTTATAGTCTTCATAGGCAGTTAGGTTTGGTAAATCAGGGATGTTTTCATCCCTGTTTTTTTTGCGCCCCTTCGTTCCCTGAGCTCATCTGATCCCACCCGTTTTTTTCACCATATGAGAAACTCCTAAAAATGAGAAAATCTTCCCATTTCGGGATGAAGTCCGTTTGCAGGCCAATTATAAATGAATGATTGTTAAGTAGGAAGGATTTGGTACACCCATTGGAAAGTATATATCAAATCCGTTTTTATGAAATACGAAGGTAAAAAGATCACCCACCATTGCGCCAAGGTACTGTTGATGTTGTTTATTCTGACGGCTCCTGCCGTGCTGGTGGCAGGGAAGAGCGAGACAACGACCCGCACTATCAGCGGTAATTATCACTCCGCTGACCTCATCAAAGAGATCATAAATTATAACGTATCGGCGAAGGCTGTGTGCGCAAGGGCTGCCGAGATGGCAAAGGCTGAAGCTGAAAAGGCCGAGGCGGTTGCGGCTGCCAAAAGGGCCATGCGGCTGGCTGCTATGAAGGCCGAATATAAAATGGTGATGGCTACAGCCCTTGGTATATATGATATGATGGACCTGGAAAACGAGGATCTGAGCCTGAAAGCATTTGAGTACGCCTGGCTGGGTTATCACAATCTCCTGAAACAGGGTAAATTACGTAAAACAGACCTGCTGACCATCTGTGATTTTAGCCAGTCTTCCTCTAAGGAAAGAATGTATGTCATCGATGTACGCAATAAGAAGATACTTTATAAGACCTTTGTCGCCCATGGCATCAATTCCGGGGAAGAATATGCCTCCTCTTTCTCCAACCAGGAGGAGTCCTGTAAAAGCAGCCTGGGCTTCTATGTCACCCGTAAGACCTATTATGGTGTAAATGGTTTGTCGCTCCGTATCGAAGGTCTGGACAGGGGGTTCAATGACAATGCTTACAGGCGCAGCATCGTCATCCACGGCGCTCCCTATGTTAGTCTGCGCATCCTGCATAAATACGGTGTGATGGGAACTACCTTCGGATGTCCCGCCATTCCCAGCGAAGTGAGCGATGAGATCATACCTCTGATGAAGAACGGCAGCTGCTTTTTTATCTATTATCCTTCCAAAAGATATTTAGCGCAGTCCACGGTACTCAACAGCTTGTAAGTTGTGTGTTGACAGTTTTTCATAGTAGACGGGCCGCCCCTTTTCAGGGGCGGTTTTTTTGTATTGCACCCGGGGTTGCTTATCTTCGGATATGAGCGCATCACCCATCAGGGCTATCATAACAGGCGCCACCGGCATGGTAGGCGAAGGCGTATTGCACGTATGTCTGCAGCATCCGGATGTGGCTGCCGTGCTGGTGATCAACCGTACGCCATGCGGGGTCAGCCATCCCAGGCTCAAAGAGATCGTTCATCAGGATTTCTTTGACCTTTCCGCTATCAGGGATCAGCTTGCCGGCTACAACGCCTGTTTTTTCTGTCTGGGGGTCAGTTCAGTCGGGATGAGCGCAGAACAGTATTTTCAGACCACTTACACCCTGACCATGTACGTTGCCGAAACCCTCGGTAGGCTGAACCCGGATATGAGCTTTTGTTATATCTCGGGCGCAGGCACTGACAGCAGCGAGAAGGGCAGGAGCAGGTGGGCCAGGGTAAAGGGCAAGACGGAAAATGATCTCATGCGGCTGCCTTTCAGACAGGTGTTTGCCGTTCGTCCGGGGTTTATCAAACCCATCCCGGGGCTAACGCGGACGCATAGCCTTTATAAGTTTATCACCTGGCTTTTCCCGTTGGGAAGGGCTCTTTACCCCTCTGGCTTTTGCACTTTACAGGAGCTGGCGCTGGCCATGATCCGGGTGGTACAACAGGGATATGAACGGCAGATTATCGAGGGTAGGGACATTATTCGCCTGGCGAAAAGTAGTTAGGGCACCGGTTTTGCATGTTTACTTCACAAACCGACAGTTATGTCTTCAAAACTCCCCGTTCGTGCCATAGCCGCCGGCTTGTTCTCCGCGGCACCGGAGCTTGTATTTGATGCTTTTCTCGATACGCGGATGATCGGCCGTTTTATGTTCGGCCCCGGTATACGTGATGAAGAGATTGTAAGTCTCACCAATGACCCGAGGGTAGGAGGGGCGTTTGCATATGTTGTCAGACGGAAGGGGGAGGAGATCGATCACGTCGGTGAGTATATTGAGATAGACCGGCCCCGTCATCTCGTATTCACCTGGGCGATCCGCCAGGACCCATCCGGCGGAGGATCGCGGGTCGTTATCGACATTACTCCTGTCATCGATGGATGCGAGCTGACGTTGATCCATGAGATGCCGCACGGATGGGAAGATTTTGTCGAAAAGTCCAAAGAGGCCTGGGGCCGGATGATCGACAAGCTGACGGAAATTTTAGATGATGTCGGCTAGGACGGAGAGGAATTCCTGTATCTCTTCCTGTGTGTTGTAATAATGCGGGGAAGCCCGCAGCGCCCATTTCACGCCTTTCTCATCAAAGTCGATGATGGCAAAATTCCTGTAGCTGGGGACTACATTTATCTTTCTTTTTAACAGCTGGTCCACGAGGTGTTGGGGTTGGGCGCCCCTGACAGTGAACGTTACAAGACCTCCCAGATCAGGACCCTTGTCCAGCACTCTTATTTTGTCCAGCTTTGACAGCTCTTCCCGCATCATTCCCGATAAAACCTTCACCTGCCGTCCGATCTTATCCACCCCTATGTTCAGACAATATTCAATAGCTGCTTTT
>DASZVM010000210.1:0-2482 GCA_035547295.1 Puia sp.
AAATACTAGTGATGTGGAGGCACCATAGATCGTCTGTATATTATTATAGGAAAGGAGCAGGTGCAGCAACACTTCTCCCACGGCAAAAAGCAACCCGGTGAAGACCACTCCCGTCATGGCGGTCCTCCAGTCGGGTCTTCCATAGGATTGATATCTCAATATAAGCGTGAACCATGCCATTCCGGCCGTTATGGTAACCACATGATATAATATCTTATTGGCCAGCTCCGGCAACAGCCACGCCGTCGTATCTGCCAAAAAGACCAGGGAGAACAACAGGCCGGCTGTCATGATGATACCGATGGACCGGGCCCGGTACGCGAGAATGAACGCCAGTCCTGGTTTTTCTTTCAGCCTGATCTTCCATAGCTGGTTCATGGAGTTCCGGATGACCTCAAACAGCGTGGTAGCGACAAACAGCAGGAAAATAAAACCCCCGATCCTTGTAACAGGATTGATGGGCAGATCGTGGATGTTCCGGAGTATCTGACGTACCTGAAGCGCAATATTCCTATCCAGGGCAATACTCAGCTGATGCAGCAGACCATGCCGGATGGTACGTGAATTCCCGAATATCCCCAATATCTCTATGAGGATGATGATGATCGGCGGCAGGGCAAAGCTGGCAAAAAAAGCTGTTGCCGCAGCCATCCGCAAAGGATCGTTTGCCTGCAGTTCCCGGTAAGCGTCCCGTAATAATTTTGCCACCATACAGAATCGGTTTATTTCATCCCAACGGACTCTTTGATACCTGTAAAGATGGATTTCCAAAGGAGATTGAAGAACGACTTGTTGAGGATACGGTTAAAATGCACATCCACAGTCCTGGGCTCATCGTCCTTCCGGGGGTTCGAATCCTTTATGACGATATTTGCCAGCAGGGAAGCGATACCTTTTTTGTCAAGCTTCTTTTCTTTTTCATCTTTCTTCAACAGCGAGATCTTTATATCGTGATATAGCATCGTCAGCTGCCCCTTACAGGAAGAATCATCCCCCCGGAAATTAAAATGCAGCCTGTCGACATGACCTTTTTCCATTTTTGCCAATCCCATGGGTCGCGTGAGGGGATTGAGCGCCGGAGCATCGATGGCGCCGATACTCCCCTGGATGGAGAACCTTCCCCTGGGATCCCGCAACAGCATTACAAGCCGGGCGTCTACCGGGGCACGGTTGAGAAGCTTTGACCTGAAATACAGCACACACCGGGCATCCCGTGCAATGACCGCGCTTCTGTTGGTGACATTGCTGATACTGGCCCGGACATCATGGAATTGAAGCTTTCCGGCACTGTCGCTCCTGGCATTCCTTTCCTTGTATTCAATAAATGAATGTATAAACACCACTTTACGGATATTCAGCGGGACAGGCACACGCATAAGCTGCTGCTGCGGATACCTGCCTACCTTGCTCACCGTATCATGCGGGTAAGACAGGTCGCGGTAGATCCTGAATGCACTTTCTCCGATGACAAGGCTGTCGGCCTCTATTCTTTTATGCCAGAGTTCCTGTCTGTCAACGTGCACCAGCCGGATGTTCTTCAGCGAAAAATCATACCGGTCTTTTGAAACAGGGTACGAGGCGGCAAACGCAGCTTCTGAAAGCTGTGGTATCAGCTTGAGTTGTCCGATGGACAGTTCGTCCTTACTACTGTTGAAAGCTACCTCCGAAATATGAAGCTTGTACTTTTTATTCCGGAAAGGCAGCCGTATCTCATCGCAGGACATACTCATTGACCTGGAAAAAAGTATCCTGCTGCTATCCTTGACGGAGATGCTATCGATGAGCAACCCGGAGAGCATACAGGTAACGTCATTGCTTTGTACCAGGGGCTCTTTCCCATCCATATTCCTCACGAGCAGGCTGCCGTGCAGAACCTGCACGGTGTCTATGTCGATTTTTAGCAATTTACCCAGCAGCGCTGCCGAGATATCCCGGGAAGGGTCATACACCGTGGTATCCTTATGGAAATGGCTCAGCATGATCTCGATGGAGGGGTTGGTGATGGCAACGCTGCGTCCTTCTATCTGCCGGGCCAATAATGCCTTGGGCGTCTTTACCCCTAAAATATCCAACGCAGGGATCACCGCCCTGACAAGGATGGAAGGGTTCTTTTTTTCAGCCGCCAGCCGGTTGTAGACCGCGGTATCGGGAATTACCGTAATATTTTTTACATGTAACGTCCCGCTGGCCTCATCCAGTGAGATATCGTCATAATGGATGTCGTATAACCCCTTTGTTTTCTCAGCCACCACCCTGCCTACCTTATCCCTGATCAGCTTGTATTTGTACAGCTGCCATGCCGCCGCTGCCAGGACGAATATGCCAATGAAAACTAATATGACTTTTTTACCAGATGTCAACATACTGCCAGTAAGCAAAATATAATGCCAGTTTTACCCCCGGCGGAACCGTATTTTTGTGGGCAAATTATTCCTCAATGCACCCTATGCGACACACTATACAGGGTGTCTCTTCGTTAGAT
>DASZVM010000211.1:0-4399 GCA_035547295.1 Puia sp.
TATACAGATAGGCGCTGTGGGTCTCCCCGTCCATATTCAAACGGGATATAGCTATTTCGTCGTAGGGAGCGATGTGCCGTAAGGTCCGTTCGACAACCGCCAGGAAATCTGTTTTGTTACGGGTGGAGGTAAGGTCCTTGCCCAGCGACAGGATAAGGGACTTGTCATTTTCCCTTTCCAAAGAAGCTTCGTGGAGAAGGACATTCGTATAAGCGACGGACAGCTGAAGGGACAATGCACGGACAAGTTCCAGGTGGCGTGGCTCAAACAAACCCCTGATCCTGGAAAAGAGGATGAGCAGGCCAAAGCTTTCCCCTTCTTTCCGGAGCGCCATCATCACGGCCTCCCGGATACCCTTCTCATGACCTTGCCGGATATATGCAGGGGTATCAGCCGACAAATGTCTGTCCAGGTCGAATACGAGGGGATGATCTGAACAAAGGACGGCATCGATCATGCTTCCGTCACTGTCTTTATCCACCAGCTCGATGCGGCTTTGGTCGAATGTAAAAAGCTGAGGCAGCCGGGTATCCAGCAGACGGATCAGATCAGCCTTGTCCCGGAGCTTTACAAGGTCTGTGCTGAGGGAAAGCAATATCTCATTGTCCTCTTGCTGCCGGGAGATACGTTCTTCGGCAAGTATATTCTTCAGGGCAGGCGCCATCATGTATGAAAAGTGTTGCACCAGGTCCAGGTCGCCCAGTCCGATGTGGGCTTTTTCAAAGAAGAAGAAAATGGCCCCCAACAGCTGGTTGTGGCTCCGCAGACGGACGGCGATCATCCGGCTGATGGCAGGTCGGTACCAGCGCGAAATATAACGGGGGGGATCAGGCCGGAGAAGCGTGCCGGCAATATCCACTACCAGGGGGGATGGAGAAGCCATGGTGGTATTGTAAACCCCATCATCCATTCTGAACTTCTCCTGTGACAGGGAGGTATATTCGCCATTGTCCTGGCGGGCTGGGTCACAATGGTGAAGAAAAACGCTGTGCGTTCTCTTATCATCATTCACCACGGAAAGGAGGATATCGCTAAAGGTTAGATGAGTGCCGAATTGAGAAGCCAATAGCTGAAGCAGGCTCTTTTTATCATTGACAGTTGCCAGCTCATTGCCAAAAGCCGAGAATAATGCCGATAGGGAAAGGGGGTCCTTCATGTATACAATATACGAAATTTCGTATCAGTCAATATATAAATACGATATTTCGTATTTTTTCTAACTAATTTTTCTTGACAATTTATTGATTCTCAATTCAATACGAACAGGCACGATTTGGGGATATTATGTTGAAAACCAAGTCGCATGTATTTCACCAAACCAACTCCGCAAAATTCACCCGGCACTCCGGTATCATCCGTCACTTTTGAGATCACCCCATTGACAGGAGCAGGTCTTGTCAAAAGACCCGGCAGAACAGGGGCATCAAATGATAATATTTTCTCCATCGTATGGGTAATATCGGGTAGGGGCCGCTGTGGGGTGGACAGGCTGAAATATGAGCTGGGGGATGGTCAGCTGATATGTCTCGGACCGGGCAGGGACTATTCACTGGAGACCAGCCTCACATCGGAAGGCTTTCTGATCCGTTTTACCGGAGCATTCCTCGAAGCCGGTGGGCAGACCTCTGATCTGTCTTATCAGGACGATCTATGCTGGCTGTTCGCCACACCTGTTGTCATGACAATAAAAAAGGAGATGGTGGAGGAAATGAAAGCTATCGCGGCAAGAATGGTGACAGAGAACGAAAACCTTTTTTTATACAGGAGCCAGATCATCCGGAAGTACCTCAGGATCTTCCTTATTTATCTTTCCCGGCATCATGTCCGTCCCTCAGTCCCGGTGATCAATACGCAGAGCGCCCGCCTGGTGCAAAAGTTCATGGTCATGCTGGAGAAGGATTTCAGGACGGTACGATCCGTCAATGAGTATGCCAGCCAGCTGGCCATAACGCCCAATCATCTGAACGTGATCGTAAAAAGACACACCAGGCAGCCGGCAGGTTATCACATCCGGCAGCGCATCGTGCAGGAAGCAAAAAGACTGGCCCTCTATTCGGATGTTTGTATGAAAGAGATCACTTACCTGCTGGGGTTTTCGGACACGGCCCATTTCAGTAAGTTCTTCAAGAAGAGCACAGGCATCAATTTCTCGGAATTCAAGCGCCGCCGGGAACCCGAAGCGGCGCTGGCAGGTTAAACCTCCAGGAATACCCTCCGCTTGCTATTGTCAAGCAATGCCATCACATCTTCCTCCGTGCCGGTGAAAGGTCCGGAAGATTCTATTTTGAGGGTGGCCATGGCAGCCGCGAACTCGCCGGACTCCTGCAAGCCCTTGCCCTTGCTCCGGCAATAAAGATAGCCTGCCATATAGGTGTCGCCGCAGCCCGTGGCATCCACTACGGATGTGATGGGGCTATAGGCGGGTATGATATAGAAATTGCGACCGTTATAAATGACGCTGCCCTTGCTGCCAAGGGTGATGACCACTTCCTTTACTCCCCAGTCAAAAAGGATCCTGGCGCCTTTACGGACATCGGTCTCGCCCGTCAACACCATCATTTCAGACTCGTTAGCCTTCAGGACATGCACATATTGCAAAGCTTCCTTCTTGGCCGGCCAGTCGATGGCATGCACATTCTTATTCCGGACCTCCCGGAGATACCCCTGGACATCCAGGGACACCAGGCCTTTCCCGGAAAGGGACTTGATCAGATTGGAAGGGATATCGTCGGCCAGCAGGGGTCCCAGATGAAAGAACCGGGCATCGACGGACAAAAGCTGCTCCGCCGTAAAGGGATCGGCCTTTTGGGCTACCCGCTGTACCCGGTGATCCTGGTCCTTGGTATAGATGTTCTCGAAATAAACGGTATAAGCGCTGGGAAATACTATTACCTCAATGCCTTTGGACCGGAGCTCTTCCACGATGTCCTTGTCTTTTTCAGCCAATGCCGTCACCAGCGTATAGCTCAGGTCCATATTGCTGATGGCGTTTGAAAAGTAGAAGGAAGTACCCCCCGCCATATAAACGGTGGCCTTGGGGTTCACTACCTTGTCCAGGGTGATGTGTCCTACGCAACAAATGTCGTACATGCTTCTTATTTAATTATATGCTAATGCCTTATATCTCGCCGGTCTATTTTCCTCTTTACTGACCAACTACAAAATTAACCCATAAAAGGTTCACTTACAAGCATAAAAAACCATGCCGGGCAGAAGAACGCATTAAAAAACGCTTAAAAAAAGGCAGCAGGTCATGACCGTATGGACAACGGATGATAAAAGACATTCAATGGGTCCCATTTCCGCTTTACCTCTTGTAGTCTTGGGTAATTATCCTTATAGTACAGCGTATGCCAGGGAATTCCGGAAGTATTCCATGCCGGGTCGGCAAGGTCCGTGTCAGGATGATTGATCATGGCGCCGTCCGTCTGCTTATTGGGGACAGGTACTCCTCCCGTAGAGGCATACAGGTCCCTGTAAAAAGCCCGGACCCAGGCCAGGGAACCCTCTTCCTGCCGGGGATCACCCCATCCGACATTACAGGCGGTGTCAAGTATGGCGTCCCGCTGGGCAGAGGCAGTAGCGTCGGGAGACACCGCATTCACCTTTCCTCCATAGGTTGCGAGCCCAAGGCCTCCTCCAACTCCAGCCCCTGTGGTCAGCCAGCGATAGGCAGTCGCGATCTGATCGTCGGTGAACGGCTGGCGTAAAAAGGCATCTTTCACCTTTGCCATGGCATTATCATAACCCGGCTGAAAAAGTTCAGGAAAAGGGTTCAGTGCAAAGCTCAGCCAGGGTCTTACTTCTATCTGCCGGCTAACGGGCAGATCGAGCCCTTCCATGACGGCGGCAAGATGGAGGTCTATCAGTTGTCCGGCCTTTGCCCCTGCCGTGGAGATCCCTTTTATCTCCAATTTACCCAATGCACGATGATTCAGGAAAAGCAGACTGAACAGCTGCGTAAAAGGACTGTCCGGGCTGCTGTTGTCCCGGCACCAGGTCCCGAAATTCCTGGCCAGCCGGGAAAAAGACTGCTCATCGAAATGCTGCCATTCCCATCCAACCCGGAATATAGTGATCGACGCCGGTGCCTTGGGCAGTGCCGTAAATGGGTCGGAGCCTGAAGTACCCGGAGACCTTAGCCAATAACGGGTGACGATACCAAAATTACCGCCCCCGCCGCCCGTGTGCGCCCACCAAAGCTCACGGCTTGGATCATCGGGCTCACGGGTGGCAACGACGCTGCGGGCCTTACCGGCAGCATCCACCGTCACCAGTTCCACACCGTAAAGATGATCGGCAGCCAATCCATATTCCCGGCAAAGAAACCCAAAAGCCCCTCCCAGCACATGCCCTCCCATACCTACACCCGGATGCTCGGCCGCGGGAAGCACCACTC
>DASZVM010000212.1:0-3192 GCA_035547295.1 Puia sp.
ATTACCCATGGCCGTCACATCGGCAATCCCATTCGATCCGCCCCGCAATGACAGGCTTGCATCCGTTGTTGTACCCGCACCCGCCGTAATGATGTTGATCACGCCGGCCAACGCCTCGCTGCCATATAATGAGGAAGAAGCGCCTTTGACGATCTCGATCCTTTGTATATTCCCTACGGTTATACGGGAGAGGTCCAGCTTGCCCGTAAGCCTGCCGATCAACGGTTCTCCGTCTATCAGCACCATCGTATAATCGGGATCAAGTCCCTGCAGTTGCAGACCGCTGCCATGTTCATCCGTGACAAAATTCAGACCTGTCTGCTCACGCAACACATCTATCAGCCTCCGTGAACCCAACCGTTGGATATCCTTTTGCGTGATGATGGTAACGGACACAGGCAAGCTATCCTGCGGCCTGTCTGTCCTGGAGGCCGTCACCACCACCTGTTCCAGTGATCTGAAGGCAACCGTACTATCCTTTTGCGCATACAACGCATTCATGGTGCAGTAAAGGATGGCAGATAAGACGGCCTTTCTCATGAGCGCAAACTTACACGCTCTCTTTGCCGTCCTTTTACATCTTCCGGAATAACGGGTTTCGACATTGGGAAAAGCGTTCCCTTTCCTTTTTGCGTAACTGTATTTTACCGATCGCGTAAGTGCTCACGTCCCGGTATTTGAATATTTGTAAAAATCTTTTTATTCATGTGCCACTTCAAGACCTGGTATTTTGACGAACACGGTTATGTTGTCAGTTGTGAACATTGCAATCATTTTCAGGTGTGTTTTGGGACCACGATGCTTACGCTGAGCCCCCCGGACTATGAGATCCTTGTAAAAATGGTGGCGCAGAAAAAAGAGGACCATGTGCCGATGTGCGATCCGAATGTACGATGTGTGGTGCTGCCTACCCCCTGCAGCAATATACACAGCTTTCTCAGCGAAAGGGAACTGCAGCTTTTGCACGATATGCTGCAGGAGGCGGATAATGAGATAAAGGCGCAGGAAATGATCAGGCTTTTTTAATAGCTACCCCTGCAAAGCCTCCAGCAGTTTCTGCCCATCAGGCACGCCCCAGCCCGTCACCGCATCATAACCCTTCCCCGCGGTATACCCACCGATCGAGGCCGTTATATTATTACCGCTGGTAATATCCCTGCAGCAGGATTGCCCCAATGCCGCCGCATCCGTACCGGATTGATATAGCAATGGTGTCAGAAAGCCCACCTGCTTGCCTTTGCCCAGGCTCGCATTGATCCTTGCAATAAGAGCTGCCCACAACGGGGCTGAAGCGCTTGTCCCTCCACTGGCCCCACCCTGTCCATCCACTACTGTCCAATAACCTGTGTTGGCGCTGGCATCCGCCGCCACGTCAGGGACTACCCGCCCGTCGATAGCTCCGGGATTCACCGATGAGATCTTCACTGTCTGCCAGTCAGGTCTGGGAAAATGGACGCTTACTCCTCCCCCTGTGCTGCCCCCATTGTCCTGTCGCAGACCATCCCCATCCTTCCATGCAACCTCATTCACCTGTCCCGTACTGCTTTTGCGAAGCGTAGTACCCCCCACCGCCAGTACATACGGACTGGAAGAAGGGAAATCCACATGCGCATGCCCGTCTCCCACCTGGTCATCCGAACCATCGTCACCTGCCGCCACACAAACAGTGACGCCCAGCAAAGCTGCTGCCTTTAACGTATCGTTGATCGCATCGATGGCCCCTTCCGACCAGGCCCCTTGCGCATCCTCTGCATAGCCCCAGCTGATAGAGATCACGGATAAAGGGTTATCCTCATCATGCACCGCGGTATCCAGCGCGCTGATCCATCCATTCTCATCAAAAGTGGAAAAATAAACGACTATCGTAGCCGTGGGGCAAGTCCCCCCCACAACCTCAACATCCAGCATGACCTCGCCCTCCGCCCCATCCCGCTGATCAGTTGGTGAATTGTTGACACTGACGGTCCTGACCTCAGGTATCTTCTGTATATTGGCATTTTGACAAAAAGTGGCGAGGTCGTCCTCGAAATAGCCGCCTCCGAACTCCAATATCCCCACCGTCTGTCCGCTGCCATCACCATCCGGAAAATGATAGATCGTCGCCAGCTCTGCCGGAAAAAACCAGCTGCGCGCGGCTGCTCTCCTTCGTGCCAGGTCCAGTGAGCGGGCTCTTTTCCTGTGAGTCCGTCGTTTTACCATCCGGCGGGTATCCAGTCCAAAGACACCTGTGATGATACCCTCCAGCTCCGTTGGCACATGCAGGTTACCCCGGCGGCCCCGGTAATTCTCACCATCATGGGCATAATGCAATAGCTTGATGTCGAATACCTCTTCCACAACGTCGGCGGGTCCTCCCGCCTTCATGCTGCTGCTGCCCGGGTCTTCGCTCAATATGGTAAGACCCAGCCCCGTAAGGACTGTCCTTACTTTTTCCACATCATCCGCGGATGCTCCATAATTAGCCTCCAGCTCTGCACGGGTGAGCACCTTCCCCGGCCGGGCCGATGGTTCGGGTAAAGGCTGCTTACGACGTAATTTTAACGTGATCTCGATCCATTCTTCAGCACCGGCCGCACCAAGTACCCTTGCACCTGGTCTTACCTGACGGGCGCTGCCAGGTAGCACCACATGTGATAGCTTACTCATATAAAAAAATTTAAAAAGGTGAGACGGTCAGGGAGGAAATCCAATTTACGATTTTAGGACGACAAAATTATTTACCGGCAACGCACCATCACTACAGCTCCTCCCCCGGCCGGTAGCTTTTCTCCATATTCTTCATCACATCCTCCTTATAGAACAGCACCTCCTTGAAATGTCCGTTCAGATACCCCTCCGCCTGATCGGAGAAATGCGGAGAGGCAGGGTTGCTGCTTTCGCCGCCAGTCACGATGGTCTTTGCATGCAGCCGGCGGCCAAACTCCACGGCAGCGATAAAGCTGTTACCGGAATAAGCATATCTTTTTTTCACCCCGGGCATGACGCGGCTCTGCACGGAAGGCAAGGCGCCAAAGGCGGAAGATGTTAACCCTACAGGCAGGCTGGGCTGGGCATCGTCATAGGTCTCGTTGATCCTGCCGGTCAGACGTTGATAACGGCACAACTCACCCCAGGCTATCTTCCAGGTGCCAAATCTTCCCTGAAGATCGGTGAGGACTTCCGCCAGGATATGCAAACGCTGGCCCGCTGACG
>DASZVM010000213.1:0-1759 GCA_035547295.1 Puia sp.
GACAGACGCCCGCCGTCAGGCCAGGAGCATAAGAGAAGACCTCCTTCATGGCCAATGGCATAGGCGGGCCGTTGCGGGTTGCTGAAGCCGGAGAGGTCCTTTTTTAGATTGTATCGATAGACGGACAGGAGATGACTTGTGATCTTAGCTGTATCGAGAGGTGCCGGCAACCCGCAGACCCTAGCGATCCAGGAACCCAGGACCCCATCGCTGAGACAGCCGGCGCCGTATTGATATTTAGGACCTTCTTTTTCCAAAAGACGGGCAGCTTCGATGGAATAATCCTCTGCCAGCGAACGCTTAGGGTCGGCCACGGGATCAGGAGCGTTGAGCCCTGTCCATTGGATCTTTTGGACAAAGTACCTGCCGTTATACAGCTGATCTTCCATGAAAGCCCGGCCTTTTGCATATAGCTCCCTGTAAAGGGCCGCATCCTCTTTCAGGAATTCGGAGATCTTTGTCATGGCTTCCAATGCGCCCAGGTAAAAGCTGGCGCACATGCCATCCGGCCCCCAGAACTCTATGTCGTAAGTATTATGATGGGGCTCTTCCAGCACACCATGATGGCGGGGGTCCCAGGAGCGTATGCAGTAATCCATGCTGGTTTTGACCTTTGGATATATTTTTCGCAACCAATCGCTGTCAGCGCTGATCCGCCACTCACGATAGACCTTCATGATGCCGCCCAATTGTCCATCGGCAGCCGCCTCGTAATAATCATGAGCCGCGGGGCGTATGGGCAGGGCAGCCCGGTAATTCTGATGTCCATAGGTATCCTGGTCCTCCCCAAACTCCGTTTCCCGGATGCTGCGTTCCATATCCGGGAAAAGATGACAAAGCGCCTGGGCATAATTCCAGACATGGGTGCAGGTGCCCGTACAGCTGCCTTCCGCATCATTGCATCCTTCCCAGGCCCAGAAGCGTCCATCGTACTGACGCATGACGGTGGGAGACTTTAGTATGGTGAGGTTGGCCGATACGGCTTCCAGCACTTCAGGAGGCAAGGTGCTTTTGTAGAAGGCGTCCCGGAAAAGCATGCTTTTATTGCGCAGATCTTCAAAATGCTCTCGCCAGTATGCCGCTATGTCTTCTATACCGGAAAATTTACTGCTATACCAGGGTTTATAGAATTTTGAGGGCAGACGGACGGACAGGTCCTGTACGGCGCTGTCCGATGTTTTTTTCACAGGCCTGCCAAAACGGAGCTTTGAATCCGGGACATACCAGGCCATCAGCAGACGGATGGTCTTTTCTTCGCCGGGTTTTAGCGTGAAAGGGACAAAGAGAGATGCCCCGGGGGCATTCTTTTCCACGGGAGCCACGGGCTGCGTCTGGCCCTCCACGATATGGTTCCAGGCCATGGATATAGGGTCCCACCAGCCGCCACGGAACCAGCAGTGATCAACGATCGTGGCGGGATCATCCGTATAGATGGCAAAATCCCCTTTTTGCTCAGGCGCCCGGCTGGTGCCATCCTGCCTCAGGATAAAGCCGTTCTTTATAGGTCTGATGCTGTTGGGGCCGATGGTGCTATCACGCCCGGCAATAGCCATAAAGTTGCGGGCATTATAAGAAAAGACGAGGTCCTGCGATCGGCTGCTGGTATTTTTAAAGCGATATTCCAGGGCACCCACGGGCAGGCCTGAGTTATCGGCATCGGTAGGGATAAACGGGCTCCAGCCGGTGATCGAGACCTCCACTGGTATTTGGGGATCCTTTAGCCGTATCTCCGCAAATGGGAAACGGGCGAGAAAGCTGG
>DASZVM010000214.1:0-5181 GCA_035547295.1 Puia sp.
AAGGATGCATAGCTGCTGCTGGGGGGTACCGGCAGGGCCAGCAAGGCATCATCCGTCTGCTTGTTATAATAATCGAACGTACCCTGCAGCCTGCTCCTGAAGAACGAGAAGTCCAGCCCCAGGTCCAGTTGCTTCGTCGTCTCCCATTTCACGGCGGGGTTACCCAGTTGGTCCGGCACCAGGGCATTGTTCCCGGCATAGGAATAGGGTGTATACAAGGTCCGGTATTGCTGGTCCCCGATGTTCTGATTGCCTGTCAGGCCATAGCTTCCACGCAGCTTGATGTCCTCTATCCAGGTGGTATTCCTCAGGAAGGCCTCTTTGGAAAGACGCCAGGCGATGGCGCCGGAAGGGAAATAGCCGAACTTGTTATCGGGTCCGAACTTGGAGCTGCCGTCCGTGCGACCGGTGAACGTAAACAGGTATCTGTCCAGCAGGGTATAGTTGGCGCGCAGGTAATAGGATACGAGATAGCTCTGTGGTTTCGAAGGTTCATCTCCCCTCGTATACAGGGGGGTAATGGCCGAGCTAAGGCTGGTAAGCACATTGTCATTGGGATACCCCGTAGCCGTGGCGCTGAAAAAACTCTTTTTCAGCGTCTCGTAAGAAGTACCCGCCAGCACGTTCAACGAATGTTTTTCATTCCACTGTTTCGTATATCCCAGCGTATTCTCCACAAACCAATCGGCAAACCGGCTATTGCTGTTCCCTCCGATACCGCCCGAATTATCGACGCTGCCATAGAAGCTGCCGATCATCAGGTAGCTGGGCGTATAGAGCCGCTGGTTATAGACCTGGTTATTCAGCGACACCGTGCTCTTGAACTGGAGGCCCGGAATAATGTCGTACACGGCGCTGACCGAGCCCAGTATGCTGGTGATCTTCGAATTATTGATGGCCGTCAGCAGGGCCATCGGGTTTTGAAAGCCCTGGTAGCTGTAGCCGATGTTTGCAAAATTGGTGTAATTGCCGGTGGAGTCGAAGGGCGTATAGTCGGGGCGCGCCTTCAAAGCCTGGTCGTATGCGCCGTTGGTGATATCCTGGTCGGTATAGCCGATGTTGAAATTGGTAATGAAGCGGAATTTCCGGCTGATCTCATTCTCCAGGTTGATCTTACCCACGATGCGGTGATAGTCGGATCCCTTCGCCAGGCCGGGCATGCTGGTATAGGAAATGGACGTATAATAGCGTGATGAGGCTCCCCCACCCTGGATGGCCACTTCCGCGGTATGGGACAACGTGGAGCGGGTGACCGCCTTTATCCAATCGGTGTTGTGCGCACCAAAGAACTGGTCCGGATGATCGACTATCAGGTCGCCCTGCGGCTTGTGCGGCCTCCCTGCCTTGTCATGCGCTGCATTGTCGTTGACCGCGGCCTCTGTCATCAACATTTTATATTGATCCGCATTCAGTACCCTGGGTCTTCTGAAAATGCTGGTCACCGTTGCATAATAATTGGCGGTGATCTGCGGTTTGGCATCCTTCTTACCTTTTTTGGTGGTAATGATCACTACCCCATTGGCCGCCTTTGAACCGTAAATAGCCGAAGCGCTGGCATCCTTCAGGATGGATATCGACTCGATATCGTCGGGGTTAAGGCCGCCCAGGCTGTTGAGACCGTTGACGAATGCCGTGGACATGCCCTGGCTGACGCCGCCCTGTCCTGTAATATCGTTGCCAACGGGGTTGCTGACATCATAACCCGGCTGGATATAATTGGACTGCACCTGCATGGGCACCCCGTCGATGACATATAAAGGGTCATTGCCCCCGATGATGGATGTCGTGCCCCTGACACGAAGCCGTACGGCGCCCCCGGGCGTTCCATCCGTCTTGGTGACCTGTACGCCCGCGGCTTTGCCGGCAATGGCATTGTCCACCGTATTAAAAGGGATATCTTGCACATCTTTTCCGGAAATAGCAGACACGGAGCCTGTGAGGTCCTTCTTCTGGGAAGAGCCATAACCGATCATCACCACGGCATTGAGATCCGACACCTGGGGAACCAATACGAACTCCAGCCCTTCTGTCTTGCCCGTCACTCTATATGTCTGCGTGGCATATCCAACGCTGGAAATCTCCAGCACATCCTTTTCGCCGGCAGCAATGGAAAAGGCGCCGCCGGCATCCGTCTGCGTACCCATCTTCCGGGTCTTGTTGACTACCGAGGCGGCAGGCAGCGGAAGACCATCCTGGCCGATGACCCTCCCTTTTACTTCTCCGGGCGGTACATTGGCAACGACAGGCGGCTTCACGGTAGATTGTCCTTCACGGGGACTGATGATCAGCATACCTTCCACCATTTTAAAATTAAATCTTGTCGACGCAAGGGCCATGGAAAGCGCCTCATCCACATCCGCATCGCGTACGACCACGGTGACGCGGCCGGCCTTGCGTATAAGATCGTTGTTGTACAGGATCTCGACATTTCCCTGTCTGCCGATCTCCAGGATCACCTTTTCAAGGGGTTCGTCATGCATGGTAATCGTTATCCGCTGGGAATACACGCCGGCAGAAACATGCAGCGCGGTGACGAGTAATAGTGTAGCAGTTAATTTCATACTTCGCAATAAGCAGTGGTCCAAAAATTTCATACCTTTGGTTAGTTTGGTTAAACAATAAGCAATGCAAAACCGCTTCGTGTGTTTCACCGAACATTTCACCGGGAACGCGGCATCGTTTCCGGTTTTTTTGTTTACGCCCAAAGGCGCGGCGATACACGGGCGAATGACAGTGGTCGACTCATCGGATAAGATAAATAGCCACAATGGCAAGACGGATATCACATCGTCTTTGGCAAGACCCTTACTTCTTTATTCTGCACGGAGAAACTTACTCCTCCCGCAGCCTGGAGCATTTTTAATACTTGTGAAATATTCACCTGACGGCTGATCCTGCCGGTATAGTGGTCGCTGACCGTCCCATCGAAATGCACTTCGATGTCGTACCAGCGTGACAGCTGTTTCATAATAGTGGTCAGCTCATCGCCCCGGAAAAGGAAATTACCCTCCTTCCAGGCGATCACTTTTTGTATGTCCACATCGGGGTTTAGCTCCAGCCGGCCATCGGCCTTTGCTACAATCTGCTGACCAGGGGAGGCAAGCCGGGCTGCAGACCCGATGATCACCTTCACCGAGCCCTCCACCAGCGTGGTGCTGACCTCGTTCTCATCCCCATAAGCCGTGATGTTGAAGCTGGTGCCCAGCACCCGCACTTCCACCGGTGTCCGGGTAGCAGACGCCATTGTCTTTACAATAAAAGGCTGCGCAGGGTTTTTAGCCACTTCGAAATAGACCTCTCCGCTGACCTCGACATTCCGGGCCTTCCCCACGAACTCCGTGGGAAACCGGATGGATGAGGAAGCATTCAGCCAAACCCGGGTCCCGTCAGACAACACGACACTGGTCTTTCTTCCACGGGGTGTGGTAAGCGTATTGAATATTGCCTCCGAAGTGACCGGGGGCGCATTATCCATCCTGTAGGTCAGCTGTCCTCCACTGAGCCGGGAAACCATTACATTGCCCTGTTTGGTCAGGTTCCCATTCCCGCCGGCGCCATTGGTGCTGCTGTCAAGGACTATCTGCTTCCCGTCGGCCAGCGTAAGGATCGCGCCCTCTCGTCCGGGCGCCACATCCTGCATAGGCTGCTGCACCACCTCGCCGGGAGAGACCTGGCTCTTCGCTCGCCATAACCACGCACCGCCCGCCAGGATGATCACGACAGCTGCCGCCGCGGCATACCTGAGGAAATACCTCCGTGCCCCCATCTTTTTTTCCAGACGGGATAAAATAGCTTCCTTCACACGGGGGTCATCCAGAGAGGCATACTCCTCGGACATCATTACCTGACGTACAAATCCCTGCAGCGCTTCCTCCTGCGCAGGCTGACCTGAAAGCTCCGCCAGACGGACCTTTTCGGCGGGGGTAAGATCCCCCGTAATATATTTATCCAGTAATATCTCCAGTTCCCGGTGGTTCATAAGCTGTTACAATATATACAGGACGCTTTCCCGGAAGGACAGGGATTAGTCCATTTTTAAATTTTTTTTCACCGGTAAAAAAAGAAGAAGATAGAAAGATACCCCAGGTCACGAAGCCAGCCCCGCAAAAAGTTCAAAGCGATGACCATATGCACTTTCACGGTATTTTTCGAAAGACCCAGCTTCGACGCTATCTGTTCATGGGAAAGCCCCTCTATCCTGCTCATCCTGAATATGAGCTTTTGCTGGGGTGTAAGCCGCTCAACCCCCTCCATCAGCATTTTATATGCCTCCTTGCCCTCCAGCCGAAGGTCCGGCGCCTGCATATCCTCCCGTAATGCCGGCAGATCATCGCCCGCTGTTTCCACGATCTTTTTCCGCAGGGCAGCAATGACCTGGTGACGCCCCACCACATAGATATAATTCTTAAAATTCTCCACCGCCGAAAGCTTTTCCCTCTGCAGCCAGATCTTCAGAAAGATGTCTTGCGTAAGGTCCTGGGCCGTCGCAGGAGATTTCACCAGGGTCAGCGTATTAAAATAGACGCGGCTCCAATAAGCTTCCACCAGCACCCGGAACGCCTTTTCATCACCTGCCGCCACAGCTGTCAGGATCTGTCGTTCACCCTGTGTCCCGTCTTGGTTTGTATCGATCATTTTCTCAGATGTACCTTTCCCGATAAAGATAAGGGAAACAACGGATGCTAATTCACGAAAATCTCATCGACAAAGAACCAGCCTTTGTCATTGGCAGGCTTTGGCTTTTCTTTTTTCTGCGCCGGTGTGGTCTTTTCATCCTTCTTCGATGGCAGCGTGACCTTCTCGTCCTTTTTGGCCGGCGGCGGCGGTGATGGCAACATGGATACCGGTAACTTGCCGAAGGGTTCCACCGTCACCTTGATAAACCTCACCGGCGCAGACTGGAACTTACACTCATACGGAATAAGATAATTGGACGTCAGCAGCGTATCCGCCGGCGGCGCTGCCTGGTACAACAACCGCAGGTTCGCAGGATCATTTCCTCCCATGATACGAATGCTCTTTGGCGGCATTACCATAGCGCCTACATTCACCAGCGAGCTGACCGTAACACTTCGGGCATGTACGGGTTTTGAAAATCTCAACATGCATTCCATCCTGTTGTTCCGGAAAGCGATCCATTTCCCGTCCCCAAAGCTTTGCGATCCCTTAACCAGATCTTTT
>DASZVM010000215.1:0-4451 GCA_035547295.1 Puia sp.
CGAGATGACCACCAGCAAAAATACCACGGCAAAACCTGCGGCAAACCGGAGTATGCTTTCTCCTGCCAGGACCACCGAAAAGGAAGCCAGGGCCAGGAAGATAACGCCCGTTTCCAGGATGCGCAGTAAATTTTCTCCTGACAGGACTTTATCAGGCAACTCATCCGCGCTGCTCCATTGATAGGCCGGCAGGTGGAAAGCCACCCCATTGCCATTCAGTATCAGGACGGCAAAGATGATGGCGCCTCCGAGGAGCACAGCCCACCAGTCCTCGGTGAGCGCGGCAAAGGGTCTTCTGGCGGGAGATGGAATGGTCTTGTCAGTTGAAGTTATGGTCGGTTGCATGGGGGCAATATTATCAAAAAAATATTAGTCCACAAAATTAGTAGATTAATTCCATCCACACCGTCATGTCGGACTGTCCCCTGTTGGCCCAGGCGTAGTAGGGGATCAGCGTGACAGGGACATCCCTGGCCGGTTGCCGGGAAACCTCCCGGTAAAGCAATCTCCCTGTGTCATCCGGTAAAACCTTTGCCGTTGTCGCCAATCCCATAAACCGGCTCTTGCCGATATGCATGGGGAGGGGTTTTATACCGGCGTCCAACGGCATGGCGATGCGGAGGATATCTGTGCCCCGTGGCAGATCGGGAGATTCCAGGCAGTAGACCACCGGACCCCGCCTGACGGCTATCTGTCCACGGGTTTCCTCAACCATGGGGTTGGCCGTTATCAATTCGGCGGGCATGGGGATCTCCAGGGTGATGATATCTCCTTTTTTCCAGGTACGATGGACTTCTGCGTAGGTGCCCGGTGTGAGGGCATTGGTCGTCGCCTTTCCATTGATCCGCAGAGAAGCGTTTTTGCACCAGCCCGGTATGCGGAGGAAGATGGAAAGATCCTTCGATGGAGCCTGTTGCAGGGTAAGGACGATCTTCCCATCCCAGGGATATTCCGTCTTTTGGATCACCCGCAGCGAGCTTCCGTCCTCCAAGGACGTTGAAAGCCGGTTGCCGCCGTACAGATTGACCCAAAGCCCTTTTTCGGATATGCAATACATATAGCCTGCCACTTCGGCAAGGGTCCTGCCCAGGTTGGGCGGACAGCAGTTGGAAAGGGCGATGTAGGGTTGGCGACCGTCTTCCCAGCGCAGCTGGTAGGGAAAGGAATGATAGGAGCGCAGGGGATTGGTATAGAAGAACCGTTCTCCGTCCAGGCTGGCGCCGGAGAGAACGCTGTTGTAAAGGGATTGTTCAAGCGCGTCGGCGTATTGCGCCTTACCGCTGGCCAGCAGCATGCGCCAGTTCCACAGTACGTTGCCGATGTTGGCGCATGTCTCGTTGTGGGCTGTCGTATTGGGCAGCTGATAGGCGCGTCCGTAAGCCTGATGTACCTCCTGGATCTCGGCGGGGTTGTAGGAGGTGGCATCCGGGGATACGCCGTCATAGAGAGCGCCGCATGCGCCTGTGATATATAGCTTTCTTTCGACGACGTCATGCCAGATCTTGTCCAGGCAATACCATAATGAATCTTCTCCTGTCTCGGCGTACAGGTCGGCCACACCTGCGTAGAGGTAATTGGCCCTTACGGCATGACCCATGGCCGTCGTCTGGCGGCGGAAGGGAACCCGGTCCTGGTTGTCGTCGGTGCCATTGTCCACCAGGCCGCGGATATCTATGAGGTTTTGGGCCAGGCGAAGGTATTCGGGGTTGCCGGTGGTACGGTATAATTCAACGATACCCATGTAATGGGAAGGACAGATGGCGTTGCGTGCCAGCTCGGGCGAGGAGCGCCGGTAAAAGCTATCCAGGTAGTTGGCTGCTTTTATCGCAAGGGCAAGGAAGCTCTTTTTGCCTGTGGCTTTATAATGTACGCAGGCCGCCGTCATCAGATGACCCATATTGTATGTCTCGAAGTTCAGCCTGTCCTCAAACGCCCTGGTTTTTCCCGGGTGGTTCCTTTCTTCGATGAGGGTAGGAGTGTGGATGTATCCGTTAGGTTTTTGCGCCCGTGCGATGACGTTGATGGCTTTGTCCATCAGGCTGTCCAGGCGGCGGTCTTTTGTCATGGCGTAGACGGCGGCCATGCCTTCCAGCAGCTTGTAGAAATCGCCGTCATGGAAAGGAGGGCCGATATGCGAGCCTGTATCGAGACCGGCGGCGATCTCGAAATTTTTAAAAGCATGGCTGATGTTCGGGTCGGTATATGTTCTCCAAAGACCGGGGATCATGGAATCGCGGACGATGGCAAAGCGGTCGGCCCAAAAGCCGGTGGTCCAATGGACTTCGCCAAGGATGGTGGTCTTGAGAACGGTGTGTTTCGATTGGGCGCCGGCCTGCGTCATGATCATGACACCCGCTATCAGAGAAAATATTTTTAACATATAGCGATTTTTAAAAAAAGCTGATCACATCTTTCAGACGCTGTTCGGGTATAACCTTCAGCTGTGTGATCTTTCCGTCTTTCAGGGTAGCCTCTACGGTCGTATTATAAGGTGCGTACAATTTAAAATGGACGTCCCACCGGCGGGGCCAGGCAGGAAAGAGATAGATCTTTTGTCCGTC
Organism: Puia sp.; assembly: GCA_035547295.1. GTDB lineage: Bacteria > Bacteroidota > Bacteroidia > Chitinophagales > Chitinophagaceae > Puia. The sequence continues at coordinate 2,562 of DASZVM010000215.1, forward strand.
GTCCTGCAAAAGCATTTCCTGCAGTCCTATCATACCTGAGCCGCCCCAGTTCTGGTCCGGCAGCCAGTCATAGCCCGGTCCCCAAAAAGCCGGGAATCGGCAGGGACCGTCCTTTAGCTTTTGCAGGGTAAGCGTTGCCGCCTCGTCGGTGAGACCCAGCCGTGCCGCGAAGATGTTATCTTGTTTCCAGCCGACATAGCTTTTAAATCGTACCACATCCGTGTCGTATTTCCAGGTGTTGAGCGCCGTATCGAGACCGGGTCTGCCCAGACCATATATTCCCCAGGGAAATACAGGATATAGCTGGGGGCTTTCGGTATTGTTCACCCGGGCCCAGGCTTCGGCAGGGGCAATGGTGGTATGTCCTTGCATCTGCCGATAGCTGATGGGAGGTAGCCGGTGCAGCATTGCCGTCCATTCTTTCCGGTCATTATCAGTCAAATAATCCGCAGGCAAAGCCAGAAGATGGGTCAGCACTGTCTGCAAAGCGGCAATCGTGGATGTAGAATTATAGGTCAGCTTGTAGGTTTCGGCCGCGGAGCCCGGATAAAGGATGAGATGGCCATTGCCATCCAGGGCCTTCCTGCCACGGAGCTTTGCGAGGTACTGGTAGTGTTCGTCAAAGTACCGGAGACAGCTTTCGATGAAGGGGATGTAAGCATGGATATCTTTTCCGGCGTAACGCTCTGTCTCCAGCATCATCATGCAGAATTCCAGCACAGTATCCCATTCATATTCCAGCCAGGCATTGTATTCAAGACCCTTGTCGAAATCCGCGGGTCTATCCCATCCGTATTCCGCGGGATTGGGCAAACCGAAGTTCTCCAACTGTTCAGTAAAGCAAGCGCCTTTATGGCCCCAGTAGACGGCTGTACGCAGCTCTGCATTACGAAGCAGGCGAAGATAGAATTCAAATTGTGGACGGAGCAGGTCGAAATCTCCCGACCGGAGGAGGGGCCAGGCGACGAGCCGTTGGTTTTGGGCCGTCATGGTGCCGCCGCCCCAGTTGCGGAAGTCGGGCGTAGCGTGCAGGGATGTGTCTGTCAGGACAGGATCATAGGTGAAGAGGCCTCCGTTGAATTTGGTGGGGTAATCGCCGTAGGCGTTGCAGGCGAGCATGTACCGGAAGCGCTGGTAGTTGCGGCCGGCCTGGACGGCCGGCGCATCGGGGCCCTGTATATAGATAAAGCTTTTTTCCCAGAAGTTTTTCCACCAGGCGGCAGTGGTGGCTACCGCCGTAGCCTCATGATCCCCGGCATCGGCAACCACCTGCCGAAGTGTATCCTTCCAGGCAGAAAGTGCCGGCGTCCGGGTGGTGGCAAGAAATATCTCTATGTGGCGGCTGCGGGCGGGCTTTTTGCTTGCCAGCTGCCAGCCTGTAAATTCCGTATCCTGGTATCTCCCATGGACCGTTCCGGCGGGGTATAGACCCCGGGCGTGCAGCAGACCACCGAAGATGAGGTCCTTTAAAGGGTTGTAAAGCTGGGACTTAACGGAGTCCAGGCCCTGTTGACGAACCGTGACATCGAATACTGTATTATTTTGGTTCCGATGATAAAATAGTACATCATTGTCCTGAAACCTTATACTGTCCCTATGGGTTACGACATGACCTTCCGGGGCATGCCCGGGTGCCCATTTATAAGAAGTCCCGTTGGTGGCCTTACCCGAGAGGACCCTGTCCGCGGCGCGCCAGCTCTCATAAGTGACCTTTGTGTTCAGGGCCTGGCGGCCTTCGATATCCACATGTATGACAGGCCGCATGACTTCCACCCAGATCCTGGCCTGTATAGAGCTGCTGCTGAGGGTAATGCTTCCGTCGCGCAGGGTCAGCTCCTGCCGGAACCGGTCTTTTGTCCATGGGTTCGGGCTCAGGGTGAGCCGTACCCT
>DASZVM010000216.1:0-4204 GCA_035547295.1 Puia sp.
TGTATTCCCCAAAAGGAATTTTCAGCAGCTTACCCATCCGGTTATGCTCCTCTTCATTTGGATACGTGTCGATGCCGTAATGCAGCGTTTTTATATCATCCACGTACGCAAAGGTCCCGAAAAGCCGGTCCCAGACAGAAAAGATATTCCCATAATTGGTGTCGGTCAGGGGTTGTACATAATGATGATGCACCTTATGCATGTCCGGGGAGACAATGATCCATGAGATCGCCCTGTCCAACCATTTTGGAAGGGAAATATTCGCGTGATTGAACTGTGATAGCAGCACGGACAAAGACTGGTAAAAGAACACCAGCCACAACGGCGCTCCCGTCACAACGACTCCCAGAAGAGTAAAAACGGCCCGGAAAACGCTTTCTCCCGGATGATGCCGGTTGGCCGTCGTCGTATCCACCCAGACATCGCTGTGATGGATCAGATGGAACTTCCACATCCATTTTACCTGGTGCACCAGCCAATGGATGAACCATGCCCCGATGAGGTCCAGGAACAACAGACCCAACAGGGTGAACAGCCACAACGGCATGGGAAAAAGATAAAGCAACCCCATCTTATGGACACTGCCATACTGGCTCGCGCGAACGATAAGAGCGGCAAAAGCAAGGTTGACAATGATAGTGGTGAGCGTAAAAAAGATATTCAGCCCTGCATGATGGACCTTGTGATAACGGTACCGCACCAGCGGTATCGCCCCTTCCAGCATCCAGAATAATACAAGGCCGCTTGCTATGATCAGTGTACGTTCCCAGGACTGGATGTGGTTGAAATAATTGGCAAGCTTTTCCATAATAACCTCCTATAGGATATATCAGAAAGTTACTAAAAAATCAGTCAGCTGCCATACGCATGCCCGGCGGATCTTATTCCTCCGGGTGATCGGCCTTTTCCAGCAGTTCCACCGCCCGCTCAGCCTGCGAAGGGTAGACCATGAGCTTCATGCCGCCCAGCGCCGGACTAAGGAATGGATCCAGCGTAATAACGTATTCATCCTGCAAATGACAGTTGATACCCGCATCCTGCAGCATCGTCATGGAGATATGAGCCGAGATATAATTATCAAATGTTCGTAGTTGCACAAAATCCATACGACACAATTTACAAAAAAAATGCCTGATACGATGACCAGGCATATATATCAATTAGTTAATATCCTTAGCTGTTCAGCATCAATGGCATCACCAGCATCAGCACTTCCTCGTTCTCATCCTGCTCCGTCGGTTTGATGATACCCGCTTTTGTCGGTGTGGACAGTTCCATCCTCACTTCATCGGAATCGGTAGATCCCAGCATTTCTATCAGGAAACGTGCGTTAAAGGCAATGGCAAGGTCCTCACCGTCATACTGGCATTTCATCCGTTCGTTCCCCTCGAAGGAGAAGTCCACATCCTGTGCAGTCAGCTGTAATTCGCTGCCCTGGATATTCAACACCACCTGGTTCGTGCTCTTATTACTAAAGATGCTTACCCGGCGAAGGGCGCTCTGGAAATCATTCCTGCTCACTACCAGCTTGTAGGGGTTGTCGGCGGGAATAACTACTTTATAATCAGGGAAACGTGCGTCTATCAGGCGGCAGCTCATCTGTGTGGTCCCATGGGATACAAAAAGGTGGTTGCTGTTATAGCTGATAGTGATCTCGTCCTCGTTGGTGGGAAGGGCGGACTTCAGCAGGTTCAGCGGCTTTTTCGGGACGATAAGGCTGTCCGTCTTCGGACAGCTGACATCCTTGCGTTTGTAGCGCACCAGGCGATGAGCGTCGGTAGCTACGAATTGCAGACCCTTCTTGTCCATTTCAAAGAAGACCCCCGTCATGGCAGGACGCAGATCGTCGTTGCTCACGGCAAACAAGGTCTTGTTGATGGCAGTCACCAGGGCTGCGGAAGTGGTGGTAAATGAGGTGGTTTCGTCCGTGGCAGGCTCCTTCGGGAAATTATCCGGATTCTCGCCCATTACCTTGTATTTCCCATTGTCGCTGGTCAGCTCTACGGCATAATGTTTGTCGATATTGAAGGTCAGCGGCTGATCAGGGATATTTTTCAGAGAATCGATGAGGATCTTGGCGGGGATGCAAACTTTACCGGTGTCCTTGGCTTCTACCTCCAGGTGCACCTTCATAACGGTCTCCAGGTCAGTGGCAACAACAGTCAGCTTATTTTTTTCAACTTCGAACAGAAAGTCTTCCAGGATGGGAAGGACGGTATTTGCATTGATTACGCCGCTGATCTGTTGTAGTTGTTTCAGTAAAGCCGAAGAAGAAACGATAAACTTCATGGAATGGTATCTTTCAGGCGAAACTACTGATTTTTGGCTAATAGCCAATTTATTCGGCCGGGTGGTTCCCTCCGTTACGCCAATTGTTAATTTTTTGTGACTAACCCGGCCATTACCTCCGGACAGGAACATTCCGTAAATTCGCAAATGCTCCGCCGCCGGCAATTGTCCCTTGAACAGGCCCTTCAGAAAGCAAGACATTATTGTGCCTACCAGGAACGTTGTCACCAGGAAGTAAAAGAGAAGCTGTACAGCTTTGGCCTGAGAAAGAATGATGTAGAGGAAGCCCTTTCCAGGCTGATCGAAGACAACTACCTCAACGAAGAACGTTTTGCCGTCCAGTTCTCCGGCGGCAGGTTCCGGATGAAGCAATGGGGAAAGGTCAGGATCCGGTACGAGCTCAAACAAAAACAGGTAGGAGAGTACTGTATAAAAAAAGCCCTTGCCTCCATCGACGAGGACGAATATGACCGCACCCTGACAAAACTCGCCAGGGACAAATGGGAAAGCCTGGAGACAGTCACCGACACCTTTAGCCGCCGGCAGAAAGTACAGTCCTTTTTGATACAAAAAGGGTATGAGCCCGAAAATATCCGGGTCGTATTGAACGACCTTAACTGACAACTATTAATTATGCCGCCACTCACCATAACACTCATACAACCCGATCTCCGCTGGGAGGACAAGACCGCCAACCTGCGGTATTTCGAGACCCTTATCGGGGAGATCAGGGAAAATACGCATCTGGTCGTACTGCCGGAGATGTTCAGCACCGGGTTCAGCATGCGGCCGGAAGCCCTGGCTGAGCGTATGGATGGGCCCACCGTCGCCTGGATGAAACAAATAGCCGCCGGTAAAAAGGTCATCATCACCGGCAGCCTGATCATCGAAGAAAAAGGCCGGTATTTCAACCGCCTGATCTGGATGCTCCCCAACGGACGATACGGCATTTACGATAAAAGACATCGTTTTGCCTATGCCGGAGAGGATCAACAATATACCGCCGGCCACAAACGGCTGATCGCATCCGTCAATGGGTGGAGGGTCAACCTCCTGGTCTGTTATGACCTGCGTTTTCCCGTCTGGTCCCGCCAGCAATTGCAGGAACCCCTGGAACCCCCTGCGGCCGGCGAGACCGTTCCGCTCAAAAACCCCGGATCGGCCCCGGAGCCCGAATTCGATCTGCTGGTCTATGTCGCTAACTGGCCCCAGCGGCGGAGCCATGCCTGGAAAACGCTCCTCCAGGCCCGCGCCATCGAAAACCAGTCCTATGTGGTGGGTGTGAACAGGGTTGGCAACGACGGGAATGATATCTACCACAGCGGGGATTCCATGATCGTCGACCCCCTCGGAGAGATTTTATACCAGGCAGGGGACAAGGAATCGATCTTTACCCTTACTTTACAGCGGGAAAAATTAGAAGAGGTACGTACCCGCTTTCCTTTCTGGAAGGATGCGGACCAGTTCACCATAGAACCTTAGCTCTTTGGCCGTCCAGGCCAAACACCCTTAAAAAACATGCGCCCATGGCAACCGCATTCATCGCCCGCGAGATCTTCACCGGACAAACCATCGAGACAGGCAAGGCAGTCCTTGTCAGGGACGGCAGGATCGTAGACATCGTAAACAGCACCGTCATCCCCGCCGGCTACAGACAAAAAGAGCTCCCCGGTTATATGCTGGCCCCCGCATTCATCGACCTCCAGATCTATGGAGGCAATGGCCGCCTCTTCTCCGCAGACCTTACTACCGATGCCCTGGAAGCCGTTTATGAATATTGTCTGCAAGGCGGCTGCACCCAATTCATGATCACCCTGGCGACCAATTCCATCGAAAAATTCCTTCAAAGCATGGACGTGGCCCGCAGCTATCAGTCCGGTGGGGGGAAAGGTCTCCTGGGCATCCATCTCGAAGG
>DASZVM010000217.1:0-2439 GCA_035547295.1 Puia sp.
AAGAAAAGATTAAAACAGGAAGAGGAGGATTATTACATCGACTCGCGGTTCCCCATTGGCCGTGTCGCTCAGCTTACCCGTCTACAGGGAGACAGTCTGAGGTTATTCATGTATCGCTACCGGCCCTCGTATCAATTCTGCAGAAGCGCCACCGGCCAGGACATATTCCTGTATATAAATGATAAGGTGAAGCTTTTTAGAAAAGGAGAGCCGGTGAAAAAATAAGATCGTTACCTGGATACATCGAAGCTATAGGTCGCCCCCTGCCACAAGGTGGCATGCTTGTTCCCGTTGAGCTCGCCCGGTGTGCGGCTGAATTCCTGGGCTTCGATGACATATTTGCCCGGCCATAAAGGAGTAAAGCTCACGGCGCCATCCGCGTCAGTCGTCAGCTCGCGGCTCCAACCCGAAGGGGAGAAGACCAGTACGGTATTGCCGGCTTTTGCAACGCCCTTTGCGAGCACTTTTATCTTTATTGCCCGATTGACCTTCCAGCCGGCATCCGTCAGGGGAAAAACTTTCAGATCGTTGTTATTCAGGGCCTGATCGATCATGCCGGCAGAGCTCCCTACCAGCACGTGGGTACTGGCCAGGAATTCCAGTTGTCCGGTGCCGGAGAGATCTTTCAACGGGTGGCTGACAATCAACGTATATACGCCTTTGCCGGCGGGCGTGAATGTGGAGATCACCGCATTGCTGTCCCAAAGTACAACCGGACTTCCTGGGTTTTCCCGATGCTGCCGGTGTTCCGGGTCTCTATCCATAATGCATGAGCGAATACATTACACGTCAGCAGAGCCGACGCGATGAACAATAGAAATGTTCTCATTTTTTATCGATTTTGTTTTTTTATGCCGTCTTCCCCACCAGATGTAAAACCCTGTCACAGGCAGGCTGGCGCAGATGAAGCTGGCAAAGAAGGCGAGTATTTTTGTCGGCAATCCCCAGATGGCGCCCGTGTGGATGTCATAGTTCAGCCGGCTGACCTGGTCGGCCGTGGATGCGTCCCGGAATCTTTTTTTAAAGACCCCCGGACCTGGCAATCGTCGCAATGTTACCTGGTCAAAATACAACAGCTCCATATCGTATGTCTTTCCCGGCCGGTGGTTGACGGTCACCTGGATAGGGTCCGGCCTTTTTTCGGGGAAGAACACGAAGAAGGCGCTGCCTGGATTATCTGTCTGTACCCGGACAAAGAGACTATCGATGGCATCCATACGGAAATGACCATGGGCCAGGGTGTCGGACTGCGGCTGTTTGAATACGGGGTATGTCTTTCCTCCGGAAGTGGCCTTGTAGAACGTGTTCCTGAACCATTCAAAACCCCAGAGGGAACCTGTGATCGCGATGACCAGCAGGATCAGCATGGCATAGAAGCCCAATACATTATGCAGATCATAATTCACTCTTTTAAAGCCGGCCCCCCATTTTATTTTAAAGCTTTTATTCCTGTTGGCCCTTTTTAAGTTCTTTGGCCACCAGAGCAACAGTCCGGAAAGCAGCAGGATGATAAAGATGAGGACAGCGGTATCGACGATGGGACGTCCGATGGGATAAGGCATCCATAAACCCCGGTGACCGTGGAGGACAAAGGCGAAAAGATCGAAGTCATTTTTTAGATCTCTTCCATGCAGGGGTGTGCCTGTATACGGGTCCGTATAGAGTCCCAGGCTATAGTCCTTGTCGAACAGGGCTGTATAAGCGGATCTGCCTGGTCTGTAGCTGACATAGCGAACCTTTTTGCCCGGGTAGGTCCTGGCCGCAATGGCTCGTAGCGCTGAAGGCGGCAGGTAGGGCGTTTCCCGGACGGCTGTCTGTTTGTAGGGGACGGTGACGGATTCTATTTCATCGACGAATACGTACAGACAGCCCGTGAGACCTACTATCAGCACCACCAGCCCGGACGTAAGTCCGAGCCAGAGATGCAGCCGGTGTATGATCTTTTTTATGGTCATTATTTAAAGCCGCCGAATTTCAGGGTGAATTCCGCCATAAAGGCCCGGGGCGCCTGGGGTATGACAGTGGACCAGCCGATGAAATACTTTTCATTGTTCAGGTTGTTGGACTTCAGCGCCAGTCTGAACTTTGGCTGATCATAAAATATAGAGGCGTTGAGGGCAGTATAAGCGGGCAGCACGAAGCTGCTGGTCTTGCTCAGCGTAACGATGTTCCTGCCGGCATAATTGCCGCCGAACCCAAGGCCAAAGCCATCCAGCACGCCTTTACCCACGCGATAGCTGACCCATCCGTTGACCATGTCCGACGGACCGGCGCTACCGGGTCGCAACCCCTGTGTAGCAGCATTGGTCTTTGTCAGCTTGCTGTCGTTGTGCGCATAGCCGGCAACGATATTGAGCCCGTTGATAGGGCTGCAGGTGAGATCAGCCTCTACGCCCTTGCTCTCCTGTGTGCCGTCCTGGATATTATATCCCGCCCTGT
>DASZVM010000218.1:0-6643 GCA_035547295.1 Puia sp.
GGCCAAAGTTTTCAAATGTTCTCCCCGGGAATTTTGGCCGGAAAAACCATTGTAGTATTTACTTCCTAAATTTCTAAAATGAGATTATATTTTATATTGTTAGCCTTGAGCTTGTCCAATTGTAGCTATTCGCAAAAAGAATTTGAAGGTGAAATCGTTTATGGACTTGAAACCATAAAAAAGGACAGTTCCTTTGATGAGTACAATTTGAGGGCAGCTGGAGCAGCTAAGACAATTTGTATATATAAGAGAGGTAGCTTTATTAATAGGCCGGACGCAGGGACTCTCGAGTACTATTATTTCAAACAAGTTGACAACAAGGTATATTCAAAGTACAAAGATCTGGATACGCTTTTTTATGAGCCGGGGGACCGACTACTCGCATCCCAAGACTCTCTCTACACTACCAATATTGAATATAACACAGATACGATACTGGGATATATTTGTAATCGGTTTGTTTTGAAATCAGCCAAACTTACACTTACGCTTATTTTCTCACCCCGATTATATGTTAATCCTATATGGTTTAAGCATACAAAGTTCAGCTATTATGATATCATATACTTGCAGACGCATTCTTTATTCTTAAAGTCCATTGCTGAGTTTGACAGATTTATTTCAATCCTTGCAGCGGAAAGAATTCAAATGAGGAAAGTGGACGATAAGGAATTCCCGGATATAAGTCGCCTACCCAAAGCATTATGATCTCGTTCAGAGTGCTATATCTTAATGACCGACGTATCATCCAGCACCTTGAATAATAACGATGCCAATGCCAAAATCTCAATGCATTTTTCTTTTGAAATATTCCATTCCTTTGCTGTCTCATGTGATGTTGGGTTGCGGAACCCTGCCATTAAGCCAGCTGACAAGAACATAATCCCGTCCTGCTCGTCTTTTTCAGTAGTGGTAGTGTAAGAATTTACTCGAAGGTTACCTTTTTCACTAAAAACCCACAACATTAGAGCCCTTCCATCCTTTTCACACCCGGATATATTTTTTACCGCCTGATTATATGCTTTACAAGCTTCGTTAACGGCATTGGAATAATGACCACGTTTAAATAGGGAAGAACAATGATTGATAATCTCCGGGTGAAAATTCAGTATTTGGGCAAGCTCTTTATCAGAATAATCATAAGTCACTTTTTCCACATAACCACCGTCCTTTAGGATTTTATCGACCTTTTCAGTGTTGAAGCCACTGGTGATGATTTTCAGCAAATGGAGAATATACCCAACTTTTTCTGAATCCGAGAGATCTTGCCTGTTCGCTATTGTCATGAAAAAATTATACATGACGGCCAGTCCACCGCTCATCATCTTGGGGTCATAATAATTACCCACTGGCTCATCAAATATAGAAGCCCAAGACCTAGCCAGATGCTCCGGAGTATACCGCCCACCTAAAGGCAGAGCGGAATAAGTTTGCGCTAATTGTAATGCGATATACTTCCATCTAACCATAATTTTTCCACATTTAAAAGTGTATCAAAATATGTATCAAATGAAAAGGCACCTATAACCTATACAGTCACAAGTGCCTAATTATCAGCTCCCCCTGCTGGACTTGAACCAGCGACCCTCTGATTAACAGTCAGATGCTCTAACCAACTGAGCTAAGGAGGATTATATCTTCCACCCTTCCGAAATCCTCAATCCGAGGCTCCAAAAGGGGCTGCAAAAATACGGGATTTTACCTTTTAAAAAACCCTGGAACATAAAAATTTGCCGGCAAATTTTTCCAACTCTCCTCACTGAACCTAAATCACCAACCCCCTGAACCAGAACCCACAAACTCCCAATCCTCACCCTAAAACCATCTCTTAAAAAACCCCTTTCCACCCACACCAGCCTCCTCCAGTCCCACATAGATCCCATCAGCCCGTGCCTCCACCGGGTAGGTTTTCAACGTATACCCCTCCCCATTTACATCCCGTCCCCCATTTTTCAGATTGAACTTCAGCTGATGCACCGGACATACCACCTGGCAAGCCCCCGCCACATACGCATCTACCATCGGCGCCCCCGCATGCGGACAGGTATGCGCAAAACCAAACCATTGATCCCCGAACTTCACCAGACAAACCTGTGTCCCATTCGCCGTCACCTCCGCAATCTCCCCCGCCGCCCATTGTAGATCAGTGGCAGCGTCCGCCACCTTATGCCAGATATACTTTTTAGATGCCATCTATATAGAATGAAGTTTTATAAGGGTACCTCGCCTTGTACATATCCCTCACCTTATCCAGGATCGTCTGCCGCAGCTCATCGATATTCCGCTTTTCCGTGGCAGAAACAAAGACCACATTACCATTCGTTTCCCTTTCCCACCGTTCTCTCAGCTCCGCCATGATCTCCCTTTTCACCCCCTCTTCCAGCCAGGGATCAAAAACATTCTTCTCGTACTGATCGATCTTATTAAAAATGACCAGTATCGGCTTATCAAAGGCATTCAGCTCCTGTAATGTTTTATTCACCACCCCCAGCTGCTCCTCATACCCCGGATGAGATACATCGACCACATGCAGCAGGATATCCGCTTCCCGTACCTCATCCAGCGTACTTTTAAAGCTTTCCACCAGGTGATGGGGCAGCTTCCGGATAAACCCCACCGTGTCGGACAGCAAAAAAGGGGTCGCCTCAAAAACCACTTTCCGGGTAGTAGTATCCAGCGTGGCAAAGAGCTTGTTCTCCGCAAAGACATCGCTTTTGCTAAGCACGTTCATAAGGGTTGACTTACCCACGTTGGTGTACCCCACGAGAGCTACCCGGATGAACTCACCCCGGTCCTTGCGCTGTGTAAAAGCCTGCTTATCAATCTCTTTCAACCGCTTCCGCAACAACGAGATCTTATCTTTTACAATCCGGCGGTCCGTCTCTATTTCCGTTTCACCAGGACCCCTGGTCCCAATACCTCCCCCCAGCCGCTCGAGGTGTTTCCACATACCCCGAAGGCGTGGTAAAAGATATTGATATTGAGCTAGTTCCACCTGCAATTTCGCCTGGGCCGTCTTTGCCCGGCTGGCAAAAATGTCCAGGATAAGGTCACTCCGGTCAATGGTCTTCGTATCCAGTATCTTCTCGATGTTGGAGATCTGCGAGCCGGATAGCTCGTCATCAAAAATGACAACCTGTATATCCTTTAATTGGATATAGGTCTTGATCTCTTCCAGCTTGCCTTTACCTATAAAGGTCTTACTATCAGGATGTTCCAGCTTTTGAGTAAAACGCTTTAAGGTCAGCGCTCCTGCTGTTTCCGCCAAAAAGGCCAGCTCGTCCAGGTATTCTTTGGACTGCTCCTCCGTTTGGGTCTTATGAACCAGCCCCACCAGCACTGCCCGTTCCGCCTTGTATACGCCGTTTTTCTTCTCTATCAAAATGGATAATTTGGACGGCAAAGGTAATAAAAAACGCCCCGAAGGGGCGTTCAAAATATATTCAGTTCATGTCCGTCAAACTTACAATCCGCTAAGCTGGATCCCAAAGGAATAAGGGAATACCGAAGGTCCCGCACTGGCCTTGAGCAGGCTGTTGACCTGGTATTGACCAAATATCCCAAATACACCCTTGCTGATACGGGCAGTAGCCGCCAGTTTGGTGGTATTGAAGAATTGCTTGGAAGATTCTTTCATGGTATAGTTGCCGATGGTCTGTCCAAAGCTGTTCTGACGGGTTTTGCCCTTATTATGGGCGCTCAGCATAAGCCCCACCTTGGCGCCAACGGCGAATTTCCAGGATTTATTGGTATTCTCCGGGTCCATGGCAAACCGCAGCTCCACAGGGACTTCCAGGTAAGTGGTCACCACCTTGAACTTCTTCCAGTGATCCGACTGCGATTCATCCGAAAAGGCGAGGGTTTGACTGTTGGCGGCTACCCTGACCCATTGTTTGTTGAAAAATATATTGCTGCTCCCGATGCCAAGCCCCGCCCCAACGCTAAAGCGGGGATCCGTCTTGAACGGGAAGTCGAACATAAAATAAAAGTTGGCGCTCCGGTTCCATCCCGATATATGCATACTGTCCTGCGCCTGGGCCCAGTTATCATAACCGAATTGGAACATGAAATGGTCATTGGCTCGTCTTCCCAGGCTCACTTTACTCCAGTCTTTTTTACCGGGATTAGCTGTGGAAGCCGGGCTGGTAGCCGGTTTAACGATAGATGTTGTAACGGAATCCTTTTTTTGAGCGAAAGCAGCAGTTGTGGCCAGAAAAGCTATTGCAGTTACAAAATGCTTCTTCATATTTTCACTTAAAGTAATAGTTTCGTTTCGGTTAAGGCATAGGCCTATCCCCGGATCACAAATGTATTCTCCCTGGGGTTAATAAAAGGTTAAAGAAGCCTGCCACGCAGGACCGGCCGCACAAACGTGCCCATTTTAATGGACCGCAAGATATTACTTTTTAGGTTATCCGGTTCAAAATTGCTTCACTACAACGCTGTCCAGCTGATAGTATCGATAAAGGTAATTTCCGGGCAGCTCCCATACGTTAACATGGTACAGGAAGGCCGGCTGGTCATTCAGCAGCTCCCGGACTGTCACCGGGATCCCGTGAGGAAAGAATTGCCGGGCCTTTTCCTCCAAGGCCGCAGCATAGGGTATAATGGTAGCCGAGCGCTGATGACGTTCTCTCGCCGTCAGCAATACTTTTTGCCTGTCCACCTGTATGGCGTGGTAAAAGTATCCCGTGACGACATTCTTCCAGGCTTCCTTGTAGGTATAGCTGGCGAGTAATGTACAGCTCAACAGCCCCACCAACACCGTAGAAACTCCGGGTACGTGCCTCCAGGCTGCATATAAACCAGGGCGGCAGGCGCCCGATAAAAAAGCCAGACCCAACAGGTAAAGGGCGGATAAAGAGGTCAGGTTATTGATGGCCCGCTCGGGTATAGACCCATGCGTCACCATCAGCACCGGCGCCAGGGTGCCAAAGACCACCAATAGGATGCCCAGCAGGCCCGGGATAAAAAAGCGCCTGGTCCGGACGACGTGTAAGAAAGGCTCCAATACAGCTGACATCCGTAAACCCAAAACAAAACTGCAAGACCCACACATCCAGAGCAACGGTTCCTTAAGGACATAATAAAAAACAGAGAGCCCCCGTCCAAAAAGTATCAGTATCACCCCCGCGTTGCCTGTACGGCCTTTCATAGTGAGCGTACGGCCGGATAACACACCAGAGGTCAGCAGGATGGTTATGCCTGTAAGAAGGACCACGCCCAGATAGAGGAACAGCACCCGGGGAATGGGCCGGCGGTAATAGATGTAAAGGCCTATCAGCAGCAAAAAGCAGCAGGCCAGGGCAATGGCTGCGATCTCATTGCATCCGCAAATAAGGATGGCCAGCAAAATGATGACAAGATCCCACCCGCGAAAACGCTCGGCCCCGCCTGTAAAACGTCGAACCATAGAAACCGCCAGCACGAGAAAGAGGATAAAAGCAGTCTGGTATACTGCTACCGAGCTGAACCAATATACACCGGTGGCGATCTCCGCCATCACATACAGATTCAAAATATACAAAATGAGACTTGCCGGCAGCAGGCTGGTAAAAGAAAAGGTCCTGCCCAAACAGCGGGAGTTGATACAGCTCAGCAGGAGCAGCAGCGCCATCCATGTAAAGAAGGAATATAAAAGAATAATGAGGAAGTAATAGTGTCTCACGATCCCCGTCACTTCAAAAAGCCCTGCTACAAAACTGACGACAGGCCGGCCCTCCCAATAGAAGTAGATCCATTTCTGGCCTTCGAAGAAGCCATGATCATGGATGATCCCCCAAAGTGTAAAATCGTCGGCAGCCATCACACTGAAGAACGAAAGGATGACGAAAGGCAGCAGGCAAAGCAGGATGCATGCCCATAACAGATAGATCTTTCCGGTCGGTAACGATAGCTTCCCCATACTTCAATATGGGAACTAAACTATTATTAATTCCTGATATACCTGCCGGTTCCAGGTCAAAAAGAGTGAATAATAAGACAATCTAACTGAATCTGTCCCCTCGAATTCGTCCGTACTTGCCAGGGAAAAAAGCTGCTATATGATACAAGCGCACAAACTTCTGCCGCTGGCCCTTGTCCTGCTTTTTCTGCAACAGCTGGTGTTGGCCCAAACGGTTCCCGTCACCGGAACTGTCAAGGATGACAAGGGATCACCCGTCGTCGGAGCGACCATAACAGTAAAAGGTACGGCCACTGCCGCACAAACAGATGCCAATGGAAAATACAATATCAAAGCTCCGCCGCAAGCTACTTTAACCATTTCAGCCATAGGATATGGCACCCTTGAAGAAAAGATCAACGGCAGGACTGCCATCGACGTCACGCTGCAGGAAAAAGCCGCCGAGCTGAACAATGTGGTGGTGGTAGGCTATGGCACGCAAAAGAAGGCCGATCTCACGGGCGCCATTGCTACCGTTTCCGGAGGCGATCTCAATAAAAGAGTGGCAACGGACCCTACTCAGCTGTTGCAAGGCAAGCTGCCCGGTCTGTCCCTTACCCAGAGCTCCGGCGAGGCGGGTAACGAAGGGTTGACCCTCCGGGTAAGAGGTCTTGGCACTAATAGCTCGGCAGGAAGCTCACCCCTGGTCATTGTGGATGGATTGCCCGGAAGCCTGTCAAACCTGGACCCTCAGAACAT
>DASZVM010000219.1:0-4163 GCA_035547295.1 Puia sp.
GCAGGGTCATTTGCTCTTTTTCGCCAGCAGGATCAATACCCAGGTAGGCATTTTTGACAGCTTCGGCAGTGATGAGTGTACCTGATACGGAAAATTCCTGGTAGTGGTGGAACAGCTTCGCCCTGATCTCTTCCAGGTAGTTGTTCAATTGTTTCAATTCTTCGGTGCGGGGCTTGACGGCACCTTTGCCGGTGTTCCAATCGCCGTCAGCCAGGTAATACTTCAGGGCCAGCTCGCAGCGGCTGCCATTGACGGTGATACGGCAATAGAGGGGAAATTTCCCATTGACGGGACGGTTGCGGCGCAGCGTAAAGTGTACGCCGAACGTGTTGGAGCTTCTCATACAAATACATTTTTACGTGATGAAATCAAACTGCACTTACCGGGTCGCACGACCACGAAAAATGAACTCCGGTGAACAAAGATACTGTTCACCGCTGCGGGAAAACTGTTCACCGGATTGGCACCGGCCTTACTGGTCCCTATTGCTCCCAATCGACCTCTAAAAAAATGCAAAAGCCTGTAAATAATCACTATTACAGGCTCTTAGTCCCTAATGGGCCTTAATGTTGCGGAGAGGGAGGGATTCGAACCCTCGGTACAGTTGCCCGCACAACGGTTTTCGAGACCGTCCCGATCGACCACTCCGGCACCTCTCCTGTAGTGGCTTTTTCAAGCCGGGGCACAAATGTAATGTTTTTCGCCTAGTTTTGCCGTTCTAATTTGCAATTCATGCCCACCGGCTACGTGCTCATTATCGACGATGAAGAGAAACTCCGGACCCTGCTCGCCCGGATCATCCGTCTGGAAGGTTTTACAGTGCTGGAAGCGGAGAACCTCAGGCAGGGCGGCAAGCTATTGGAGAAAGAAGACGTCGACGTTCTGCTTTGCGATGTCAAGCTGCCGGACGGCAATGGGGTGGACTTTGTACAGGACCTGAAGGCACGTTACCCCTATATGGAGACCATCCTGCTTACTGCCTATGGCAATATCGCCGACGGGGTCAGGGCCATGAAGAACGGCGCTTTTGATTATATCACCAAAGGGGACGACAACGATAAGATCATTCCTCTCCTGGCCGGGGCTATGGAGAAAGTGCAGCTGCAGAAGCGGGTCCGGCAGCTGGAACAGCAGGTGGGTAAGCGTTATACTTTTGACGGCATCCTGGGAGAGTCGCCCAGCATCATGGAAGCCATCCAGTTGGCAAAGAAAGTGGCGCCCAGCGAAGCCAACGTATTGTTATTGGGCGAGACGGGTACGGGTAAGGAGGTGTTTGCCCAGGCCATTCACAACGGCAGCAAAAGGGCCGGTAAACCCTTTGTGGCCCTTAACTGCAGCGCATTTGGCAAGGAATTGCTGGAGAGCGAGCTGTTTGGTCATAAGGCCGGGGCTTTTACCGGCGCCACAAGGGATAAAAAAGGGTTGATCGAAGAGGCGGGTACCGGTACGATCTTCCTGGACGAGATAGGCGAAATGCACATCGATCTTCAAGCCAAGCTGCTGCGCGTCCTGGAAACCCATGAATTTATCAAAGTGGGGGATACCCGTCCCACAAAAGTGGATGTGCGGATCATCGCTGCGACCAACAGGGACCTGCAGCAGGAAGTGAACGAAGGCCGTTTCCGGGATGATCTGTTCTACAGGCTGAACGTATTTACCATCTCTCTTCCCCCTTTACGGGAAAGAAAAAAAGATATCCCTCTTATTGCTGCCTATTATCTCAAGGTCTTCTCGGCCAAAGGATCCAGACGCATCGATGGCATGAGCAAGGACTTCCTCGCGCTGCTTCAGCAACATGAGTGGAAAGGCAATATACGGGAGCTGAAAAATGTGATCGAAAGAGCCACCATCATATCCGACGGTGCCGAACTGACAATGAACGACCTGCCTGCCGAGCTCAGGCATATCACCCCCCGGTCTACCGGACCTCTCTCTGCCTTTGACATGGCCAGCATGGAAAAGCTGCATATACAAAGGGTGCTCAATTATACCAAGGGTAACAAGACCGAGACCGCCCGTCTGCTGAACATCGGGCTTACCACACTCTACCGGAAGATAGAAGAATATCACATCAGCTACGAGGCCTAGGACAGGCCTGTGTTTTTCATTTTGATACGCCGTTTTCCATTTTGAAAGGGTAGCAGCCGGTCCCCATGCCAGCTATTCAGATCTATTGTATTATAGATAAAAGGGTTATGCAAGGGATGCCAACTCGGGCACCCGTTTTGGCGTATTCCGGCAGACTAAATAAAAAGCTATGCTTACAATTATCCTGGTCCTGGCGGGACTTGTCTGTTTCGCCCTCTTTTTTAAAGCCATTGATTTCTTTGATAAAATATAAACCCATGGTACTGCTATTCATCATCTCGATACTGGTATTTGCATACTTATGCTATGTACTTATAAAACCAGAAAAATTCTAAGAAAAGCTACATCATTACATTTTTATGAACACAGAAATCATAGGCGTAATTGCCATGTATGTCATCCTGGTGCTCCTGGCCATTCCCCTGGGAAAGTACATCGGAAAAATATATATGGGAGAACCTACCTGGGGTGACAGGCTATTGGGGCCCCTCGATACACTTTTTTATAAGCTCAGCGGTATCCGCCCCGAGAAGGAGATGAACTGGAAACAGCACCTGGCGGCTTTGCTGACCATCAATGCTGTGTGGTTCCTCTTCTCTATGTTCGTCCTTATGAACATGAGCTGGCTGCCCCTTAACCCGGATGGGAACCCTTCCATGTCCGCGGACCTTGCGTTCAATACCACCGTGAGCTTTGTATCAAATACCAACCTGCAGCACTATTCCGGTGAGACGGGGGTGTCTTACCTGGGACAGCTGGTGCTCATGCTTTTCCAGTTTATCAGCGCGGGTGCAGGTATGGCCGCCTGTGCCGTAGTGTTCAATGCCATGCGGGAACGGACCACCGAAAAGCTGGGTAATTTCTATAACTATTTTGTCCGCAGCTGTACACGGGTGTTATTGCCCCTGTCCATCATCGTGGCGGTGGTACTCGCGTTCAACGGCACGCCGATGACCTTTAAGGGTAAGGATCAGTTCGTATCCATGCAAGGGGATACGGTGCATGTCAGCCGTGGTCCTGCGGCAGCCATGGTCGCCATCAAGCAGCTGGGCACCAATGGAGGCGGTTTTTTTGGCGCCAACTCGGCCCAGCCCATGGAAAATCCCAACTATCTCACCAATATGGTGGAAGACATCAGCATCGTCATCATACCGATGGCCATGGTCTTTTCTCTTGGATATATACTGAAGAGAAAAAAGCTTTCCTGGATGGTCTTTGGCGTTATGACGGCGGGCTTCCTGATCTTTGTCATTCCCTCCATTTATTTCGAGATGAAAGGCAATCCTGCCATCGCGAACATGGGTATCCATCAACCCCTGGGGAGCATGGAAGGAAAGGAAGTGCGCTTTGGTCCGGCAGCTTCTGCTTATTGGGCCGTGACGACGACGGTGACCTCCAATGGGTCTGTCAATGCCATGCATGACAGCCTGACCCCTTTGACAGGCATGTTCGCCATGTGGGGAATGATGATCAACTCCTTCTATGGCGGTGTAGGCGTAGGGTTCCTCAACTTCTACATTTTTATGATCATTGCTGTCTTTATCAGTGGACTGATGGTAGGCAGGACGCCGGAATTCCTGGGAAAAAAGATCGAAGCCAAAGAGATGAAGATCGCCACCATCATTGCCTTGCTGCATACGCTGCTGATCCTTTCTTTCACGGCCTTGTCATCGTATCTGTATGCACATGATCCGAAGACCTATGCCGGCTGGTTGAACAACCCCGGCTATCATGGTTTTTCGGAGATGCTGTATGAATATACTTCTTCTTCGGCCAATAACGGCAGCGGGTTTGAAGGGCTGGGGGACGGCGTTCCATTCTGGAATATTACCTGCGGTATCGTCATGATCCTTTCCCGCTTCCTGCCCATTGTCGGGCCTGTGGCCATCGCCGGCATCCTTGCCAAGAAGAAATATGTACCGGAAAGCGCAGGTACGCTTAAGACGGACACCAGCACGTTTGGTATCATGACCTTTGCGGTGATCATCATCGTAGCGGCCCTGTCTTTTTTCCCGTCGCTGGCGTTGGGACCGATTGCGGAGTTCTTTAGTATGATACACCTTTAATTCTGATGA
>DASZVM010000220.1:0-5829 GCA_035547295.1 Puia sp.
AAAAAATAGAAAAAAAGCTGGCCAAAAGGGACGCGGGGCTGGCCACCCGCTTCTTACACCAGCCGGGCATCCCCGGAGGCATCCTCCAGTCGCTGATAGACACCCTGGGTTTGCATGATGCTTCCATCGTACAGGGAGGCCGGTATCATAACCTCCGTGACCTTTCCGCCTTTCCCGTAAAGGACAGCACGCTCTCCTACCCTGTCTGGCCGTCGCAGCGAAAGACAACGGAAGATCCCCAAAGCCTCTTTCAGCGCATATCCGAAAAAGATATTCTCCTGCATCCCCCCTATGAAAGCTATGACCCCGTACTTCAATTCTTCAATGAGGCCGCCATCGACCTTAATGTGGAAGAGATCTATACCACCATGTACCGTATAGCCCGTGATTCCCGGATCGCGCATGCCCTGATCAGCGCCAGCCGCAACGGCAAAAAGGTTACGGTATTCGTCGAGCTGAAAGCCCGGTTTGACGAAGCCAACAACCTCCAATGGGCCAAACAGATGAAACAGGCCGGTGTAAAGATCGTCTATAGCATCCCCGGTCTGAAAGTACATGCCAAGGTGGCGCTGGTAAAGAAAAAAGTGCACGGACGGATGGTCTATTTTGGATTGCTGGCAACAGGCAACCTGAATGAAAAAACAGCCCGCTTCTATACGGATCATATCCTGCTCACCGGCAACCACGACCTGATGCGGGAGCTGGAGCTGCTGTTCATCTTTCTCAGCCGCCGCAAAGATCCCCGCAACACGGAAAAGATACCGTTCAAACACCTGCTGGTGGCGCAATTCAATCTGCTGGACAGACTGCTATCCCTCATCGACAGGGAGATAGCCAACGCACGCCTGGGGCTGCCCGCATCCATTACTGTCAAACTCAACAACCTGGAAGAACGCGTGCTGATAAGCAAGCTCTATGAAGCTTCGAACGCGGGCGTACGGATCACGCTCATCATACGCAGCATCTGCTGCTGCATACCCCGAGTGCCGGGCATGAGCGCGAACATCATCGTCCGCAGGATAGTGGACAGATACCTGGAACACGGCCGCATATTTATCTTCCATAACAATGGCCAAGAGGAGATCTTCTTAGGCTCCGCCGACTGGATGAACAGGAACATCTACCGCAGGATAGAAGTCTGTTTCCCCCTCTACGAAGAAAGCCTGCGGCAGGAGATAAAAGAGATCATTCGCCTGCAGACGGCAGATAACGTGGCAGCCGTCACCCTAGACGAGGCGCTTAACAATGTACCGGTACCTGCGGGGGAGACACGGGTGCGCAGCCAGGAAGCCGTCTATCACTATATCAGTAAACACCGTAGCAATGCCCCAACCTTACCAGACCTTTCAAAAATTTAATGACCCTCAGCTGGCCGCTGCCATCGGGGAACAGCTGCAAAAAAATGGCATAGATCATCGTATCGAAAAAGAAGCTCCCTTGCTGGACGCGACTATCATCGGGAATGATCTTTCTTGGGTCTACGATCCATTTGAAGATAGCCGGAGAAGATTTTACACAGGCGCATGCGATCCTGGAAGAATACTACGTCGTTGCTGGTCTATGGCAGACACCTGCCTTGGCAAAATATCCTGTAGACGGCAGCCGGCCTCCTTTATGGCCGCTGGTGATCATTCGATCCTTATCGCAACCCCCTTGGTCTGGTATTTACGCTTCCGACAGTGAGCTTTCAGGGCACCAGGGCAGCGATGAGTACCCCCCCCATAAAAAGCTTGAGGACGGAGTGATCAGAATAAGGCCACACTGGCCCCTATCCCACCCCTGATATAATTCCTCACCGCCTCATTGAACTGCGTGGGGACATTCTGTCCGTTCTGCAAATAAAGCATGTCCGTGCCTTTGCCCGTCTTGCCGTGCAGGATATTCCCCGACAAAAAGAAAATCCATTTATCAAGAGTATAGCAAAGCTTTAAATGCCCTTCCAGGTTGTACCCGTTGGCATCGTCCTGGAAGCTGAGAGGGTGACGGAAAGTGGGGATAAGGTTCCAATTGGCCTGGCCCCGGTAATGCACTATATCGCACAGCAAGCCACCCTCCAGCGCAAAACCACCGGACAGGGGTACCTCTGCCCTCACTCCAACGACCCCACCCAGATACCGCGTGGAATAAGTGCTGTTGAGATCAGGGGAAGTACCCGATTGATCCGTTATGTGGAGGGATTGCCGGTGCAGGACAAAGCCGGCCAGGGGAATGAGCGTCACCCTTTCCAGTTGAAAAGCATATTCCAGCGTTGTCCGCCAGGAAAGACTTGAACCTTTTTTTGCATCGAACTGCCCGAAATAAGACCGGTTCGTACGATTGTCGCCCTGGTAGTCGGCATCGGTTACACTGCCGGCAACGATAAACATGTTGGAGAGCTCAGACCGCAGGCTGAACGATTCCCAGAAACTCCACCCCGCCGACACGCCGACGGCAGGTCCGGAAAGGCTCTTCCATTTCAGCTCCGAAAGGACGTTGGGGTCGGTACCCTGTTCATTGCCGGCAATGGACCAGCGAAAATCCCCGGACTGATAGCCTGTGCTAAGAGAAAGTTTCAGACGTTCCTGTGCGTCAGTATGATGGACCGTTGCCAGCAGGAATAAGGAACAGATGCATAAAGTCCTCCGGGAGATGAGGATCATCGTGAAAAGGTTATTTGTACAAAGATAAGGGTCTGCTCAAATACTAAGCCAACCATAAACAGTAGCGTAGGTATTTGTAACGCATCACTGCCCCGGCAGGGCCCGGAAGGTGACAGGCAGCCTGACCGTAGCCTGTACAGCCCGGTGATGGTCTATTGCAGGAAGCCAGTTGGGACAGCGGCGCACCGTCTCCAGCGCGATCCTGTCGAATGCCGGGTAAAAAGGTATCTTAACGTCTGCATCCACTATTCTGCCATCTTCTCCAATGGTGGCCGCTATCACTACCGTGGCTTCATCTCCCTCGATGATCCGGCTTTGATCAGGAAGATAGAGCGACCTGCTTAAATAAAGGGCCCAGGCGGACTCGCCTCCTGGAAAGGACGGCCCCTTATCGCCGCCGGTTGTATCCGCAAGCAATGTCCCCCTTTCATCAAAAAAGCGCCTTTCCTGCAGCCGGCCCGGGGCATCGTATACCTCCATGGCGCTGACGCCTCCTGCTTTGTAGAAGTATGTCCATTTTCCGTATTTTTTATAGCCGCGGGAGTAGCGCCCGGCAAAAGAAGGATTGCCGTTGTCAAACCAGCCGATGTGGATGCCGCTGCCGTCAGGATTATAGCTTGCGGAGTCGCGGATATACCCGTTATGGTACCAGCTGATACAGACACCCAGAGGGTTGCCATTGTCATATACGGTGGAATCCGACAACAGTCCGTCGCTGTAATAACGCAGCCAGAGCCCCTGCTTTTGCCCGTCCCGGTAGACGCCCATCTCTTCGGCTACACGCGTAGGATGAATAAAACGGAAATGACCGGAAGGTATCTTACAGGCGCTGTCTGCATAAAGCCCCTCCATCCGCAGGCTAAGACTGTGCAGATAATAATCCCGGCGGCGCCAGCCTGAGTCCGTCTTTTCGATGATGCTGTAAAACCGTGCATGGGCAGCAGCCGTCTCCCGCCACTGGTAGTCGAAATATTTTTCAGTCTTTTGACAATAGGCGGCAGGGTCGGTCAAATAGCAAAGCAATGCGATCAGGAGGGGTCTGGTCATGGGTTATGCGCTCTACCCCCTAAAGATAGCTCTTAATTGGTATTCTGCGGGCCCATCGGCCAGGCTCAGGATGCAAGATGTTTGGTAAAGCCCCATCCTACCAGCCGTTCGTAGGCAGCCCAGACCTCATCGGGGATATCCTGCGGGATCTGAAAGCCCTTTTCAGGATAGATCCGGATACGCTGAAGATCACCCACCATGATATTGATGACCCTTTCCATGGGGATATCCGCTGTAGGATACTCTTCAAAGCTTATTTGCGGAGAGGTGACGATAAGCCTTTTCTCAGGCCAGTGTTTTTTAAATGTGGCATAGCTTCTTCTTTCCATATATGGCTTCTGCACCAGCAGGAAGGTCTGGGGATCGAGACCTTTTTCCTGTAAAAGCCTTTGTGTAAAAAGTATATTCTCCCCCGTGTTGGTGGATTGGTTCTCGATAAAGATAGCCTCCGCCGGTACCCCCTTATCCAGGGCGATACGGGCAAACTGGTCTGCTTCCGGATCTTTCCAGATCCCCTTTGTCACATTGCCAAGACCACCGGAAAAAATGAGGATGGGAGCCCAACCCTCGAGGTACAGTTCCGCTCCCCTGTCGGCCACGCGCAGGTCATGACTGCCCAGGACAAGTATACAGTCGGATTTTTCAGGGATATGGTTTACATGATGATAGTCCCACAGCTTCCTGGCTTCGATGAGTACTTCTTTAGTGATCATAGGGGGCAAATATAATCGTAAAATTTCAGTTGCCGCCTGACCGGAAACGATATCCCACCCCTGATTCGGTAATGATATGTTCAGGGTAATTGATATCCTTCTCGATCTTTTTACGTAATTGGGCGATAAAGACCCGCAGGTACTGCAGTTGATCGATATGATCGGAGCCCCATATTTCACGAAGCAGGTATTGATGGGTGAGCACTTTCCCCACGTTCTTCCCAAAAAGGGCCAGCAGGGCGTATTGTTTGGCCGTCAGCTTCAAAAGCTCGCCCTCTTTTTTCACGGTACGCGTAGACAGATCGATCTCCAACCCGTTCAGATGGATGACAGGCCCCTCATCCTCCGGAGCCACATTACGCAAAGCGGATCTTATCCTGGCCAGCAGCTCACCCGTACGGAAAGGCTTGATAAGGTAATCATTGGCGCCATTGTCCAGGGCCATTATGATGTCTTCCTCTCTGTTGAGCGCGGAAAGGATGATGACAGGTTTGCCAAACCATTCCCGCATTTTTTTTAGGGTGACATGACCGCTTTCATCCGGCAGGCCCAAATCCAGGATGATCAGATCAGGAGAATGGGCAGCCGTCATTTGCAGCCCTTCCCGGGCCGTGGCAGCCTGCAGAAAAGTATAACCATTGGATTGCAGCGTGATCTCCAATATCTTGCGAATGGACGTCTCATCGTCGATAAGCAGTATTTCCATTGGTGTTCCATGGTTCATGATACGGACAGTTGATAGTTGAGCTTTTCATCGGTCAATACACCGGCAGGCGAAGGCAGACACGCCGGCAGGCTGATGGCAAATCTGGCGCCGCCGGAGGGCCGGTTTGTCAGCGTGATCACCCCGTTATGCGCTTCCACAAAACCCTTCACGATTGACAGCCCTAACCCTGAACCTCCGGTATGTGAATCCTTGAGACGATAGAACTTATCGAATACCTTTCCAATCTCCTCTTCAGGGAAACCAGGACCATCGTCCTCCACTACAATGACCAGTGTCTGGTCAAAGCTTTCTGCGCTGATACCTATCCAACTGCCCGGAGGTGTATAAAGAACAGCATTATACAACAGGTTGTATAAAACCTGCTCCATAAGACCATAATCCAGCCTAACCAGAGGAAAATTGTCCCTGATAGCTACCTGGATCCTGTTTTGGACCAACGACTCCTCCAACTGATGCAGAAGGGAAAGGACCATTTCATGGATGTCATGCCAATCCTTTTTCGGCTGGATAAAGCCGGATTCCAGCCGGGACATATTCAGCAGGTTCTCTACCTGTCTGTTCAATCTTAGTGAAGCAACAGATATTTCCGTAAGTAGCTTTTTGCTATCCTCTACGGACAAACGCGAAGGCTGCTCCAACAGGTTATCGGTAGCACCGATGATCGCAGCCAGAGGTGTACGGAATTCATGTGATAAGGAATTCA
>DASZVM010000221.1:0-5284 GCA_035547295.1 Puia sp.
GATCAGTCAGTCTGAAAAAGGGACTTCTGCGAGGGAAGTTTCCAAGAATGTTTCTCAACCGGAAAATCAGCCGGATTCCAAATCGGCAGGTATTTTTTCCGTGGCATCGTACAGATAGAGAATTAAGTTAATGTAATAGAATGATGGCCGCCCTCCGGGCGGTTTTTTGTTTTCGGCTCATAGCCGATTTTTTTGAACCCCTTATCCACATTGTGGGACACTAAATTTTTGGGGGAAAGGAAATAGCTGTACCTTTACATGACCTCTAGGAATTTCTTTTCTGTTGGTTCTCAGCAGGTCAATTCAGACAGGTTTACAGAAAAAAGAATCAAGATTACAATTGTCATTATTTGCTTCCCATTCGGCTGTATGAAAGAAGCAAGACCCCGGATCATTGAACCATTTACATGGATGTAACAGATCGGTGATGTAAGTTATTGTTTTTTACCTGTCGCCTAATAACAAAACAATGCATTTAATAATAAATTAATTGACCATTCTATGGCTAAGTATATTTTTGTTACAGGTGGCGTGACATCTTCTTTGGGTAAAGGTATTATTGCGGCTTCGCTGGCCAAGCTGTTGCAGGCGAGGGGCCTAAGGGTAACCATTCAGAAGTTTGATCCCTATATCAATGTAGACCCGGGTACGTTAAACCCTTATGAACATGGGGAGTGCTATGTGACGGAAGATGGGGCAGAGACGGACCTGGACCTTGGGCATTACGAGCGATTTCTGAACATCTATACGTCCCAGGCCAATAATGTCACTACCGGAAGGATATATCAGACTGTTATCAATAAGGAGAGGGAAGGGGCTTATCTGGGCAAGACCGTGCAGGTGATCCCACATATCACTGATGAGATCAAGCGGAGGATGCTGTTGCTGGGGCAAGGCAATAAATATGATATTATCATCACGGAACTGGGGGGCACGGTAGGTGATATCGAGTCCCTGCCTTTTATCGAGGCTGTACGTCAACTGCAGTGGGAAATGCCTGAAGAGGATTGTGTAGTGGTGCATCTTACGCTGATACCCTATCTGAAAGCCGCCAAGGAGCTGAAGACGAAGCCTACCCAGCATAGTGTCAAGCTGCTTAGCCAGGAGGGCGTGCATCCGGATATTATCGTCTGCCGGACGGAAGAGCCCCTGTCGCCGGATATCAAGAAAAAAGTGGCTCTCTTTTGTAATGTAAAACCGGAAGCGGTGATCGAGGCGGCGGACGCTCCTACTATTTATGAGGTCCCGCTGACCATGATGCGGGAGAAGCTGGACCTTATCTGTCTCAAGAAGATGAACATTACGCATTATCATGAGCCGGAACTGGGACGCTGGAAGGAATTCCTCGACAAGCTGAAATACCCCAAGAATAAAGTGACCATCGGTCTGATAGGCAAGTATATCGAGTTGCAGGATGCCTATAAGTCAATCCTCGAGTCCTTTGTGCACGCGGGTGCTGTCAATGAGTGTAAGATACAGGTGGTCAATGTGCACAGTGAGTTTATCACGGAAGAGAATGTAGCGGAAAAGCTGGGCAATCTGGATGGTCTCCTGGTGGCGCCTGGTTTTGGACATCGGGGCGTGGAAGGGAAGATCATTGCTGTAAAGTATGCCCGTGAGAACAAGCTGCCTTTCTTCGGGATCTGCCTGGGAATGCAGATGGCTGTCATTGAATATGCCCGTAATGTATTGGGGCTCAAGAAGGCGCATTCAACCGAAATGGACCTTGACACCCCGGATCCTGTCATCGACCTTATGGAGGAGCAAAAGAAGGTGACCGCCAAGGGGGGAACAATGCGGCTGGGCGCTTATCCCTGTATCCTGAAGGAGGGGACGCTGGCCCAGCAGATATATGGGAGGACGGAGATCAGCGAGCGGCACCGGCACAGATGGGAATTCAATAATGCGTATCTCAGCCAGTTTGAACAGGCGGGGATGGTCCCCAGCGGCTGCAACCCGGAAAGCGGTCTGGTAGAGATCGTTGAGCTGCCTGCTCATCCTTTCTTTATCGGCGTGCAATACCATCCGGAGCTGAAGAGCACGGTGGAGAACCCGCAGCCCATTTTTGTTCATTTTATCAAAGCTGCCAGGGACTTTGCCGAAGCAAAGAGCGCAGTGCGTAACCCGCTGCTTCAGAGCGAAATGATATAATTGCCGTTTTACCGAGAAAGTCAGGTATATCGCCGCCGGCCTGTATATTACCGGTCAAAAAGCCCCTATATTTGCACTTCTTAAAAAAGTTATCTAATGGGAATGGATCGTAATACGGTGATAGGGTTTGTGTTGTTGGGTCTTTTATTATTTGCCTATTTATATATTTCTACCAAGAACAGCCATGAGCTGGAAGCGCAGCGGAAGCATATCGAGGATTCGGTGGCGCTGGTAAAGGCCCGTCAGGCGGCCCAGGCCAGGCTGGCCGACACTACGGCAAAGAGCACGGCAGCTGTCGTGGATACGGGGGGATTCAATGCGGCAATCAACGGTACCGAACATCTTCTGACGGTGGAGAACGAGCTGCTGAAGATCGTCTTTTCCAATAAAGGAGGCCAGCCGGTGCTGGTAGAGATGAAACAGTTCAAATCTTATGACAGCACGCCTGTGAAGCTGGTGGCTCCCGGTACGGGTAATAGTCTGTCGTATGGGATCAATACCCCCAATGGTCTTTCCGCCCAGATCAGCGATCTTTTTTTCAGGGAAGGCCAGCTGGTAAAGAACGCGGATGGCAGTCAAACGGTGACCTATAGTCTGCCGGCTCTTAATGGGCAGTCCCTTACGCATCAGTTCACCATCCGGCCAAACGATTACCGGATCGACTGGAATGTAATTGCGAACGGTGCGGACAAGCTCTTCAGCCAGAACAATTTCAACCTGGCCTGGCATGCTTATCTGGGGCGTACACAGGAGCACACGGGCGCGGGAGGGTCTGTGACCAGCCTATGTTATCTGGAGGACAATAATTTTGATTACAAATCCGCAAAGACGGAAGCTACCTTTGAAAAGAACGTACAATGGGTATCTTTCTCGCAGCAGTTTTTCAATACTACGCTGATAGCCGGCGCCGGCAATGTTTTTGTATCGGGGAATGCGCATGTGACGAGGGCGCCTAACGATACCAGCAGCATGCTGGCCCGTGCGGAGATAGCGCTGCAGGCGAAGGTCCCTGCCGCTTCGGTCACGCTGCCTTTTCAGATCTATTACGGCCCGAATGATTTTTACATCCTTGAGAAGCAGGCACCGGGCATGACCAGGATCATCGATCTTGGACGGGGCATGTACTCTTTTGTACGTCCTATCAACGTATATGTCCTCATGCCTGTGTTCAACTTTTTCAAGGAGCATATTGCCAGCTGGGGGATCGCCATTCTGCTGCTGACCTTATTTATCCGTCTGATCACGTCCCCCCTGGTGTACAGCAGCTATCTCAGCGGCGCCAAGATGAAGGCGTTAAGACCGGAAATAGAGGCCATGAAAAAGAGGGTCGGAAACGATCAGCAGCAGGTGGGGATGGAGCAGATGAAGCTTTTCCGGGAGGCGGGGGTCAATCCTTTAGGAGGATGTATACCGGCCTTGTTGCAAATACCCATCTTCTTTGCCCTTTACAGCTCATTTAATTCGAACATACATCTCAGGGGACAGAGCTTTCTTTGGAGCAAGGACCTTTCCACGTATGACAGCATCCTGCATATTGGGTTCTCCATTCCGGGATATGGGGATCACGTGAGCCTTTTTGCTTTACTGGCGGTGGTTACCAGCTTCCTGATCTCGTTGTATGGGATGAGCATGACACCGGACCAGAGCAACCCTGCCATGAAGTATATGCCGTACATCATGCCTGTGATGCTGCTGCTTTTCTTTAACAGGCTGGCGTCCGCACTGACCTGGTATTATACGGTGTCCAACATCATTACCCTCATACTTCAGTTTGTGATCCAGAACTATATTATCGACCACGACAAGATACTGGCAAAGCTGCAGGAGAACAGGAACAAGCCCAAGGCGAAGTCGAAGTGGCAGGAGCGGCTGGAGCAGATGCAGGAGGCTCAGAAACAGGCGCAGAAGACCCGTAAATAGGGCACCGGGCAAGCCGAGTGTGGACCGGCGGTTATGGCCAAACAACAGGGATATTTGCATTTCCCAACTGTCTTTCTTACTTTTAATAGATATAGATAACAGATAGTTAAGGCCAATGAAGACCCTAACCATGATAACCACCGCTTGTACCCTGTTCCTCGTGTCGAATAGCGTACCTGCTGCCGCACAAAAGAAAGTATCCGAGCTGACCCTCGTGTATGACTATTCCATTGGAAGCGCCAAGCCAGGCGAAAATGCCACTCATACCGTTTATATAAAGGGAAGTAAGAGCCGGAGTGAAATTGCCAGCGCCATGTTCTCCTCCACCGTCATTTACGATGCAAGCACGGGTTTTGGGGTCATCCTGAAAGAGGTGAGCGGTCAGAAGCTGCTGATCCGTCTGAACCCTGATAACTGGAAGGAGCGAACCAGGCTTTATGAGGGGGTGGTATACAAGACGACGGGCGAGACCAAAGAGATTGCGGGATATAAGTGCCAGAAGGCTACGGGACAGACGAAATCCGGGGCTACCATAACTGTGTACTATACAAAGGACCTTTTAGTGGAAAACAAGGAATGGGAGCCCGCTTTTCATGGCCTGGAAGGGGTCCCGCTGGAGTATGAGTTCAATCAGGGGCCTATACAGATCAAATACAGGATCTCCCGTGTCAGCCTGAATCCTGTTCCTGCCTCGAAATTCGATATCCCGAAGTCGGGTTACCGGGAAATGACCTACGAAGAGAGCAAAAGAATGAAGATCGGGTGATAGCGAAGCCCGGATGGGGGAATAATGATCGAGATCGAACAGGAAACTTTAGCGATGCATCTTGATCCGGAGGTCCAGCAGCTGGAGGCTGGGCTGTATGCTGCCGTCTGTTATATTCGGCATATTTACCTTGTATTTGTAAGGCATGACGAAGATGCTATTGCCTTTCTCGTAAGTGACGAGGGCATTGAAGGAGATCGTGGACTTTGTCTTTTCCTGCCCCAGGAAGAAGCTGCCGCTATAGGCGGGGGAGGATTTCAGGGTGAAATTACCGGTCGTGCGGATGGGGGTAAACTCGGTCTTCAGGGGAATATTTTTATTATTCTTTTTGTCCCCGCCGCCGCCTTTGCTTGCAAAAGCCAATCCTACTACTGTGAGTAGCAAGGTACTGATCACCACCTGGCGTATCAATTTCCTCATCGGTATGGTTCTTGGTTTCTGCATTCT
>DASZVM010000222.1:0-8625 GCA_035547295.1 Puia sp.
GGAATGCTGCGCCGGCAATGTCCATCGCATTATGCCCAATTTCGCAGCCCGCATGTGGATGCGCGATAGGGAAGGCGGAATAGTCGCCGCATTGTATGGGCCATCGGTTTTCAGATTTGATGACAATTGTGTCGTGTCGGAATCCACCGGCTATCCTTTCGACGAGGAAGTCCGGCTTGATCTTTCGATGAAGAGAGCGGCGACTATCCCCTTGAGCCTGCGGATACCGTCCTGGTGTAAGCATGCTTCCGTGCTTATCAATGGAGAAAGGATCCCGGGACCTTTGGAGCCTGGAAGCTTTGTCACGATACGGAGGGAATTCAGGTCTGGCGACCAGGTGAAAGTAATCCTGCCCATGGAGGCTACAGTACGACGGTGGGAGGGATACGGATGTTTTGTGGAAAGAGGTCCTTTGCTGTATGCCTTCCCTGTGCCGGAGAAGGTCGCCATAGATACTGCCCACTATGCCAACCTGGGGACCAAGCGGTCGGAAGATCCATCGTTCCCGGCGCTCGATCTCCGGCCGGCAGGCGTTTGGACCTATGCGATTCCCTTACATCCGGATGTGCTCAGGGTGATCAGCCGAAAGACCGGCGGGTATCCATACGATCCACCTGCCGTGCCTTTGACAATAGAGATCAGCGCTTACCGGCTGCCGGACAAGCCTTTACAGGAAGGTCGATATACGCCTGCCATGCCCGCTGAGGCAAAAGCCCTGTCCAGTGTGGGTAAAACGACGATCAGACTGGTGCCATACGGCAGCACGAGGTTGAGGATAACTGTCTTTCCCGTATTTTAATATGGCATGTAATGTGCAGGGTTCTCCCTGTAATTACCTGTTTGCATGCTTTTCAATTCTTTGGGTTTCGCCATCTTTCTGCCTATTGTATTTATTGTTTACTGGTTGCTGGCAAACAAGAAGTTAGCGTTTCAAAACAGCTTTTTGCTGACTGCGAGCTGCTATTTTTATGCCTGCTGGGACTGGCGCTTCCTATTCCTTCTCCTTTTTTCTATACTGCTGGATTACTTCAGTGGAATAAAGATCGCCGCAACCGGGAACAGGCGAAGGAGGCTGTTCTGGCTTTGTCTTTCCATCTGTATCAACCTTGGGTTCCTTATAGTATTTAAATATTATAATTTTTTCGCAGATTCCTTTGCCGGGGCGGCTGGTCATCTCGGCTGGCAGGTGAGCATCTGGACGTTAAAGATCGTGTTACCCGTGGGGATTTCTTTCTACACTTTTCACGGGCTCTCCTATATCATCGATGTCTATAAGAGGCGGATACCGGCAGAAAAGAACTTTGTGGACTATGCTCTTTTTGTCAGCTTTTTCCCTTTGCTGGTGGCGGGTCCTATTGAAAGGGCTACCCATCTTCTGCCACAGATAAAGCAACCCAGGACCTTTGAGTATAAGAAGGCAATAGACGGATTGCGGCAGATGCTGTGGG
Source organism: Puia sp. (assembly GCA_035547295.1). Taxonomy (GTDB): domain Bacteria; phylum Bacteroidota; class Bacteroidia; order Chitinophagales; family Chitinophagaceae; genus Puia. The sequence goes on from DASZVM010000222.1 coordinate 1,449, forward strand.
GGCTGTTCAAGAAGATCGTCATAGCGGACAGTTGCGCGGGATATGTAAATTTTGTCTTTAATGACCCGGGAAGCTTTTCGGGGAGCGCACATTTACTGGCGGCTGTATTTTTTGCCGTTCAGATCTATTGTGATTTTTCCGGTTATTCGGATATCGCGCTGGGTACGGCCAGGCTGCTGGGATTCGATCTGTTACGCAATTTCGCGTTCCCCTACTTTTCCAGGGATATAGCGGAATTCTGGCGGCGCTGGCATATATCTCTCTCTTCCTGGTTCAGGGATTATATGTACATACCGCTGGGTGGCAGCAAGAAGGGGATGATAAAAAGCGTCAGGAATGTATTTATCATATTTCTTGTCAGCGGATTCTGGCATGGGGCCAACTGGACTTTTATCTTCTGGGGGCTTTTGAATGCCTTGTACATACTGCCTTCCATCATCTTCAGGACAAACAGGACCCATCTGGATATAGTGGCGCAGGGAAGGCTCCTGCCTTCTGTCAGGGAGTTCTTCTCCATGGCGCTCACATTTGGCCTGACGGTCTTTGCGTGGATCTTTTTCAGGTCCGACAACCTGGGATCGGCATTCCTTTTTGTCAAAAAGATATTTTCACGGTCTCTTTTTTCGATGCCCACGACGGAATATCTGCATGCGTCCTTTATTCTGCCTCTTGTGGTATTTTTTATTATTGAATGGGTGGGGCGCGAAGAGCAATATGCGATTGCGAAGCTGGAGATAAAATGGCCCAAACCGGTGCGGTATGCCGCTTATTATACGCTTTTCTTTTATGTCATGTACTATGGATCCGGAATACCGCAACAGTTTATTTATTTTCAATTCTAGCAGATGAAGAAATTTGTAAAAAGGTTCCTTTTATTTGCCTTCCCATTGATCCTTATCCTGTTCGCCTTCGAACTGTTCCTGCGGAAAATGGACACGAGCTATAAGGTGAAACGGGAGCAGATAGGGGCCTCAGGCAGAGAGGCGGAGGTGCTGATAGTGGGCAACTCACATGCTGCAAGGCTCGATCCCAGGGAGTTCACCCTGGATGCATTCAACCTGGCGCAGGTGAACCAATCCCTTTATTTTGACAGGAGAATAACAACGAAATATATCGATCAGTTCAAAAAGCTGAAGTATGTGCTCATAAGCGTCGATTTTCACTCCTTATATTTTTCGGACGAAGGGGAAAGGAATGTCTGGTCTTATTATGGGTATGGTATCGACTACAAAAATTCATTGCCTTTTACGGAAAAGGTATCTTATCTGGCAGGGTATAAGACGAAATTCCTGATGGAGTTCGTCCGGCGGTATATGACGGGAAGATATAAGGTGATCCGTGGTCTGGAGGTAGAGGAGGCAGCGGACCTTAGCCAGCCTATCGTCAAGGGTTTTGTGCCCTACAGGGATACGTCGATCACTTCGATGATGAGCGATGCATACATGAATGAGAGGGCAGGGTATTTCAACAAGATGGTCCATACATCGGGTGAGAGAAAGGAGATACTTACAGACCTGGAGGGGTTTATCGCCGACCTGAAAGCAAGGAATATCAACCCTGTCCTGATCACCATGCCCTGTTACGCTCCTTACAGGGGGCTGCTGGATAAGAATGTGCTGAGGCAGAACAAGACGGATATCCTTACCTTGTCCGAAAAATACAAGATACCTTACTGGGATTATTTTACAATGCCGCTGAGCAGGGACTGTTATCTTAATTGCGACCACCTGAATGGGAAGGGGTCGTTGATCGTCTCAGACAGTCTGAGCAGAGACCTCGAACGTCTGAAGAACGGCCAGCCGGTACTTGCGGCCAGGCAAGGGTGATCATTACATCGATGCGAAGGAAAGGGTTATCGTCAGCCCATCTTCGTTCAAAAAATACAGGGACCCTTCCAACTGCTCGGCAAAGAGATGCATAAGCTGGAACCCCAGCGAATTATTATTTTTTATGTCCATCCCCGGCGGCAGCCCTTTCCCGTTGTCCTTTATCTTCAATTGCACCTGGCGGTGATCAACCATATACAGCGCAACGGTGATAGCGCCCTGCTCATGGGGAGAGAAAGCATATTTGATAGCATTGGTGATGGCTTCGTTGAGGATCAGGGACAGGGGGACGGATTGGGAGACGTCCAGGCAGATGTCTGCAATGTCAAGCTGAAAATAGATCCTGCCGGAGTCGTCAAAGCTTTTTTTCAGATTGTCTGCCAGCTCATAGATATAGCTTTGTATATTGATCAGCGTGCTATTGTCCACCTGGTAAAGTTTCTGATGGATGATGGCGATGGCGTGCATTCGTTCACGGCTTTCCCGTATGGCGGCCAGGGCCGAAGGGTTGTCCAAAAAGTCCGACTGGGTATTCAGCAGGCTGATGACTATCTGAAGGTTATTTTTTACCCGGTGGTGTATCTCTTTTATGAGCCATTCCTTTTCCCCGATGAGCTGATCTTTATCCTTTATCAGACCTTCCAGCGTCCTGTTCTTTTGATCTATTTCCTGCTGCTGGGCTTCCAGCTGTCTGTTGCTTCTTTTTTTGATGCGGTAGCGGCTGTATACCAGTCCTAGCAAAAGGGTCAGCACCACGATGCCCGCAATGACGAGGTTCCTGGAAGTCCTGACCTGAGCAAGCCTGGACCTTTGCAGCTCTTCCTGCTGTCTCAGGAGCTTTATATCATTATCTTTTTTCTCCGTCTGGTATTCCACCTGCATTTGCGCGAACTGGAAGGTGGTGGTCTTGTTCAGCATCGAATCGGACATATTCTTATACATCTGGTAGTCGGCCAGGGCTGTCCTGAAGTCGCCCAGGGCGGAGTCTACCCGTGATCTCAGAAGGTAGTCCGTTGCTATAGACCCTTTGTCGCTCTCAAGGATGGCAGTGGAAAGAAGATCAGATACATGTTTTTTCGCGGCGGCATATTGGTGCGTGGCCATGCAGTATACAAACAGGCTCAGGTAGGACTGGCTCAGCCATTGCCTGACCTCGGGATCCCTGTTCAGTATATCGATGAGCCTGCCGGCGTAGGGCTTTGCCCTGTCGTATTGTTTTGCGGTCGTATAGGCCGAAGTATAACACATGGCAAGGTAGGCGGTGTCCCATTCATTGGGGGGTCTCGGGGGGGCTTTCAGCAAGGCTTCCGTGTTCCGGATAAATACAAGGGGCTCTTTCCAGTTACCCTGCCGGCAAAGGAGATTCGTAAGGTTTTCCATCACCACCTCGATAGCGTCCATATCCCTGTATTTTACGGCGATGGTCATGGCTTTTTTAAAAAATGTCTGTGCCTCATCTGTCTTCGACCAATTGTTATAGGCCATTCCCAGCCTGTTGTAGATGGTGCATAATTGCATGGAGGTATCATTTACCTCTTCGGCTGTCTTCACCGCCAGCAAACCATATTTTACGGCATTCGGATAATCGCCGGTGACCGTAGATATCACGCCCATCAGGTCATAAACACCACCCAGCCTGCGGTACCCGATGGACTGATATAGGGCAAGCGACTTTTTTAAACAGGTCATTGCCTGTACTGGGTCGTTCAATATCTGATAAAAATCGCCCAGCTCCTTTAATACACCTGCCTGCTTTGCCTTATCCCCCGCAGTGATAAAGAGAGGGAGCGCTTTTTCAAAACATTCCTTTTTCTTTACGATCTCTTTTTTGGTATCTGAAGAATAATAGCTGGATGCTTCCAGCCAGGCGTCACCCAGCTCGGAAGGGTATGACAAGGTCGTATAAAGGGCTAATGATCTCTCTATGTATTTTCGTCCTGTCTCCTTGTCCCCCTTTTCGCGGAATGCGTTGGAATATACAAAGCAGACCTTTGCTTCGATGCGGGGATCCTTCAGCGAGGTGCTGTTTATCATTGACGCCTGTTTGGCGAGAAGAAGGGCGGAGTCCAGGTCGGCAGCATATTCTCCCGGCTTATAAACACAGGCCAGGGCCCGGTCAAGGATGGAAAGGGCATCCCGCTGTTGCTCTTTTTGCGCCTGGCAGGGGAAGAGCGCAGCAGTTAGTATGGCGAGAAGAATAATCGGCCTGGTCATTCCCGGCAAATTTCAAGAAATTTTGTCAATGAAGCCCTTTTTACCCAATTGCATGATCGCTGGTAAACGAGCAATTGTAGGGGAGCAAAGCTACCGTTATCTGGCTATGAAGGCCCGTCCGGGTCGGTGGACAGGACCTATAAGGCGGTGCAAGCCCGGTGAGCTCCCCTGAGCTATATGCGGTGTATGGTTTGAAGGTTGAATAGGCCTTTGTTGATTTTCAATCGGTTGCAAAATTAATTAATAAAATTTTCACATTAATAGGTTTATTAACCCGCTGATTAATGCTTTTCGGGCAATTTCGTGACATAACTCTTAACGAAATACTGCTGTATGAAAAGTTTTCCCCTGGCCTTCTTTCTATCTCCGTTCCATAGGCGACGATCCTTTTTTCCTTACCATCTTTTTGCCTTCTAAAAACCCGTTTTAAAATGAAGGCATGGTATAATATATCTGCCATGATCCTTTTGATTATGGCCTTGCCCGGTGTCATGTCCGCCCAGGAGAACGGCGCGGCATATATCGACCCGAGGATCGGGAATGTGGGTCAGCTGCTTGAACCTACCCGTCCGCTGACGCATCTACCTCACCAGCTGATAAGGTTTGCTCCTGACCGCAAGGATTATTTTGACGATCAGATCAGCGCTTTTCCCCTGACCATCGTCTCCCACCGTCTGGGACAGGTATTCTCCCTGAAGCCCTCTGTCAGGGAGGTGACGCCGGCCGGCTGGCAGGATAGAATGACCTGGGATCATGAGCTGGAGGTCAACAAGCCCTGGTATTATTCTACTTTTTTGATCGATGATGAGATAACGGTGGAGTTCGCCCCGGGTAAAAAGACGGGGTATTTCCGGATAGGGTTCCCTGCATCCGGGGAGCCGGCGTTGCTGCTGGGTATTTATAATGGAGACCAGGCCCGGTGGAAATTCTTATCATCCACCGAGGTCAGCGGCATCGAGACCTATCATGGAGATATAAAGGTATACATGTATGGCGTGTTTAGCGGTGATGGCAAGGTGGGTGTTATGGACGGCGCCAGGGCATGGATACGGTGGCCGCGGGGAACGAAGCAGGTGGAATTCAAATATGCCATCAGCTATATCAGCGTGGGTGCGGCCAAACAGCATTTTGAGGAAGAGCTTGCCAATAAGGATCTGGTCTCTTTGTCGCAGGAGGGGAAAAAGATCTGGGAGCAGGCGATGGGGCAGGTGACGGTAGAAGGGGGAACGGAGGCGCAAAGAAGAAGCTTTTATACGGCCCTTTACAGGTGCAGCGAAAGGATGGTGGATATCACGGAAGATGGATCCTATTACAGCGGTTTTGACAAGCAGGTGCATAAGGACAGCCGTCCTTTTTATACGGATGACTGGGTGTGGGATACCTATCTGGCGCTGCATCCGCTGCGTATGATATTGAACCCTTCGCAGGAAGAGGATATGCTGCATTCCTATGTCCGCATGTATGAACAAGGGGGATGGATGCCGACCTTTCCTGTGCTGTTTGGCGATCATGCCTGTATGAACGGGTTCCATTCCTCCATCGTTTTCCTGGATGCGTATCGTAAAGGTTTGAAAAGATTCGACATAGATAAGGCATACGAGGGGATGAAAAAGAACTCGAATGAAGCGACCCTGCTGCCCTGGCGCAACGGAACAAAAACCACGCTTGACGACTTTTATCATACGGCGGGTTATTTCCCGGCCCTGCACATCGGTGAAAAGGAAACGGAAACCAAGGTGCACGAATTCGAGCGGAGACAGGCGGTGGCCGTCACGCTTGGTCACAGCTATGACGACTGGGCGGTAAGTCAGCTGGCAAAGGACCTTGGCAGGAAGGACGACCAGGAAGCATTTGCCCGGCGTGCGGAGAATTACAGGCATCTCTGGGACCCGGACAAGCAGATGTTCCTGCCAAAGGATGACAAGGGCAGCTGGATCGATATCGACCCTAAATTCGACGGCGGTCCCGGCGGACGCGACTATTATGATGAGAATAACGGCTATACCTATTTGTGGCAGGTACAGGAGGATATCCCGGCATTGATCGGGCTGATGGGAGGCAAGGGAAAGATGGAAAAGAGGTTGGATCAATTGTTCAGGGAAGGGCTGGACAGGTCGAAACCCGAGTTCTGGTGCAAGTTCCCGGATGCCACGGGGCTGGTGGGGCAGTACTCGATGGGTAATGAGCCCAGCTTCCACATCCCTTATTTATATAATTATACGGATGCGCCATGGAAAACGCAGAAGCGCATACGGTTTCTGCTGGACACATGGTTCAAGGACGATATTTTCGGCATTCCCGGCGACGAGGATGGGGGTGGCATGAGCGCGTTTGTCGTCTTCTCTTCCATGGGCTTTTATCCCATGACCCCGGGACTGCCTGTGTATACGATCGGCAGTCCTCTCTTTAGCAAGGTGACGATACGGCTTTCCAACGGGAAGAGGTTTACGGTTACGGCGCATAATTGTTCGGTGGTCAATAAATATATCCAAAGCGCCACGATGGATGGAAAAGAATTGAGGACGCCCTGGTTTACGCATCGGCAGCTGATGGACGGAGGCAGCCTGGTGCTGGAGATGGGGCCGAAGCCGAACAAGTCATGGGGAGTGGGGGATGGTCATTTGTAATTCCTTAAAATCTAACATAAAAAATGCTATGAGATCAAAATTAACGAAGCGCTTGCTCATGCTGCTATTTATACTTCCCTTGTGGGCGGCTGCACAGCAAAGAACGATCAGGGGAAGGGTCACGGATGCCAAGGACAACAATCCATTGTCCGGGGCGACTGTGTCTGCGGGCGCCGGCGCCGCCCGGGTATCCGCGGTAACGAATGAAAAAGGTGAATATTCCATCAATGTCCCTTCAGGGACGGCGGAGCTCACCATTTCCTATGTGGGGTATAAAGATATCGTGGAGAAGATCAATAACAGGGGGTCGGTGAATGTGGTGATGAACGTCAGCGGGAAAGACATGGGTGAGGTAGTCGTCGTAGGTTACGGCACGCAGAAAAAAGTGACATTGACGGGCTCCGTTGTCCAGCTGAAGGGCAGCGAAGTGGCGGTGACGAAGAATGAGAACGTCATGAACATGCTGTCAGGAAAAGTGCCTGGTCTGCGTATGGTCCAAAGGACAGCGGA
>DASZVM010000223.1:0-2514 GCA_035547295.1 Puia sp.
TAAAGGAGATCAGGATGAAGGCCCGGTTCCTGGATGGGGACAGGGAGGCCGGGTTCAATACGGAGCAAAATGCGTTGATTGCAGTAAATGCGGAGAAATATTACAGCAGTATGATCGGTTTTGACAACGAGAGCTGGAACATCCGGGACAGGCATATGATGGAGACCCTGCAACGGCTGATGAAATTCCATGGGCCTGCGGCAAAAGGTCTCGTATGGGAGCACAATACCCATATCGGGGATGCAAGGGCAACGGATATGGCCCGGGCAGGGATGGTGAACATCGGTCAGCTGGCCAGGGACCATTATGGCGAGGGTAATGTGTACCTTACGGGCTTTGGCAGCTATCAGGGGTTTGTGATAGCGGGAGAGGAGTGGGGAGCGCCGATGCAGGAGATGGAAGTGCCTCCTGCCAAAAAGGGAAGCGTTGAAGCATTGCTCCATGAAGAATCCTGCGGCAATTGCTATATCCTTTTCGAAGAGGAGACCAATTCCATCTTTTTTTCCGGGATAGCTCACCGTGCCATCGGAGTGGTGTATAACCCCGAATGGGAAAAGAGGGGGAATTATGTCCCTTCCGTGCTATCCAGGCGGTATAACGCTTTTATTTATCTCGATAGGACGAATGCGCTTCATCCCCTGCATATGGCGCCTTCCGGAGAGCAGGTGCCGGAGACTTATCCATTCGGTGTATAAGACATTCATGGTTTTTCCAGCGCCGATTCCATTCCCCTGACGCAGCTTGAGCGCTGCTGCCTTTCCCTGCCCGCTGATGATCAGCTGATCATTCAGATATAATCTTGCTGCGCCTGTGGCGGAAATTTCCATATTTACAGTGTAGTGACGATCAGTCTTCCCTTACCCATCTTTTTTACGATGAATGCAGCTACGATATTTACATCAGCAGAAGGATAGGTGGGAAATGGACACCGTCCAGGAACCTGGGACCAAAAGTAAACACGGCATTCAGGGATTACAGTCCGGGAATAAGTCCCGATGGAAGATATCTGTTCTTCACCAGCGAGAAGGATTTCTCTGCCGGGAAAAAAGGTGTTTCCAGCTATGGGGAATTTGAAAAAAGCTGCACAGCGTGCTGAATGGCTCAGGCAATATCTATCAGATAGAGCTGATCGCTCTGAGCATAAAGCCTCCGGGCAGTTAATCCAGCCTTAATCCCATGCCGGCCAGCGCTTCCTTTGTTTGCGCCACATCCCTATGGTTATGGATGATGCCCCTGAGCCCCAGTCCCTGCGCTACCTGTACGAACATGGGCCTGTCATCGATGTACACCACTTCCTCTTTAGGCACTTGTGCGATGTCCAGCGCCACTTTCCAGATGTCTGCATCCGGCTTTCTGAAATGTACAAAGCAGGAAGAGATAAAGAAATCCACGAATTCACCCAGCTTATAGGTCCTGATCCTGTGTTCGTTCAGCTCCCGGCCTTCGTTGTTGACCACGGCTATGCGAAGCTTGTATTTTGCCTTCAGGCCCCTGATAAGATCGATCATCCCGGGATAAGCCACGGATTGATTGAACATAAAGCTCCGGAAATCTTCCATGGTAAAGGGGCGTTCCTTATAAAAAACGGAGCTTTTAAGGTATTCCTCCAGGCTGAGCTTGCCCGTCTCATACGTATCGAATGTCATACGATGCCTGTCGTTCAGGTCATCCAGGTCCAGTCCGAACTGTTTTGCCGCGGCTTCTCTTGACTTTCTGTCCCAGCCGTTGGTGAGCATAACGCCGCCGACATCCAGGAATAATGCGGTCACCGGCGCGGAGATAGGATTTGCTGCCATGCTATTGGAATATATTTATTGCAAAATAACAAGAATTAGGTTCTATTGTTCGTTTTTACCGATCAGAGCGATCTTTTCAATATATCTATCGCCTGCTCCTGTTCCTTAAAATTCAAAGAAGCGAACCCCAGCCGCACTGAATTGTATTGTCTGGCCGTTGTATCATATTCCCTGCCATCTTTGATGATCAGCCCTTTCTCATAAGCCTTCCTTGAAACCTTTGCCATGTCCGTACGAAGGAATTTTGTCCAGACGGACATGCCTCCGTCGGGGACTTTGAAAGCAACATGCTCACCCAGCTCTTTTGCAAGCAATGCACAAAAATGGTCCCTTCTCTCTTTATACAGCTTTACGGACCTTTTGATATGACTGGATATGGTGTCGTCCTTGTAAAGGCTTGCGATGGCGTTCTCCATCAGGCTGTCGCCCTGCGTGTCCAGCACTTTGCGCAGGGAGGTGGCATGCCGTATGAACCCCTCCGGGGCGACCAGGAAACCGATGCGTATGGCCGGGGCCAGGGTCTTGGTCAATGTACCTATGTAGATCACGCTGCCATGTCTGTCCAGGCTGGCCATGGGCATCATGGGCTTGCTGGCATAATGAAAATCGTAATCGTAATCGTCTTCCATGATGGCGAACTTATATTTTACCGACAGCTCCAGCAGCCGGATCCTTCTTTCCGGTGTCAGCGTCACCGTCGTCGGATTATGATGGTGAG
>DASZVM010000224.1:0-6610 GCA_035547295.1 Puia sp.
TTATTGTCTGTTTTTTTCCCACACAGAAAAGAAACCGCCGGTAAACCGGGTGGGCAGGATATCTGCGACCATGCAATCCAGCTTTTGAAGAAAAAGCACGCGCTTTGCAAAAAAAGAAAAGGGAAAGACATCCTCGATAAAATTGGCCTTCCCGAATTTTGTTATCCTGAAATGATGCTCCCTGGAAAGTTTTTCCAGGTCTCTTTTTGAAAAGAATTGGATATGGTCCAGGTTGTCGGCTGCGGATTGCACAGTGGTGCCTTTATAGCCCAGGGTGCTCTTCAGCTTGTTCACAGTGCGCCACAGCCAGCCATTCCGGCTCCGCATGCGCAGAAAAGGCTTCGTGACAAAGCGCTCTCTCGGTCCGCTGCCGTTGGGGACGGTGACTATCAGCTTGCCGTCTTCCTTCAGACTGGAATGTAATACTTTCAGAAGAGCGCCGGGGTCCGTCAGGTGCTCCAGCACCTCGCTGCAAATGACGGCGTCATACCGCTGGCCGGAAGCCACAAGCTCCTCGGCGCTTTTTTGCTGGAATGTAACATTGGGCAGAGAGGTGGCAGACCGGGCCTTTTCGATGGTCTTTTCGCTGACGTCGATGCCAAGTACCTGGAAACCCAGCCGGCCCAGGTGACGGCTGATCACGCCATTGCCGCAGCCTACATCCAGGATATGGGCTCCCGCGGGAAGACCTCCCTGAAGAACGCCCGCGATAAAATCCACCCGCTTTCGGTCGGCAATCCGGTCATACTCATATTGTGTGCCGTCCTTCCGGATAAATTCACCGGCTTTGATCGCGCTATCCATTTTTATGCTTGTTTTCTGTAAACAAATAATTGGTGACCTCGGTCTTCGTATGAACGGTGTGGATAAAGGTTTTATTGGCTTTCTTCACCTGGAATAGTGTCCCCAGCATCAATCCCACGGCCCTGGGCAGCCGGAGTATGGCGCGCCAGAAGTCCCTGTTTATAAGACCCGCCGGCAAAGCCAGTGCCAGCGTCAGCATATAAAGGAGCCACAGACCGGTGGCTGCCAGTCCCGGGGTAACGCCCAGGATAAAAGAGCTTGCCGCAAATAAAGGCAGCACCGCCAGCAGGAAGGCCCGGGGCAATACCACATTGCAAAGGACAGCCAGGTTGAAATAGCTCACATTCCCCTTCACCAGCTGCAGACAGGCAGGCAGAAAGAACCTCCGGAAATAGATGTACTGGCTGGACACCCACCTTTTCCGCTGCTGCTGAAAAGCGGCTGAAGTGGACACTTTCTCATCGAATACCAACGCATCCGCCAGGTACCGTATGCTGATGCCCTGCCGCACTATCTCCAGCTGCAGGATCTTGTCAAAACCACCCACGGCATCGATGCGGCTCAATATATCCCTTACCATGCCATACTCGAAGGCCATCCCGGAACCGATGACGGCGGAAGAAAGCCCGATGGCATTGCTGCCTCTTCTGAAAATATGGTTGTTGATCGCCTCGCTGCAGGCATCCAGGATAGCAAACGGCGAATCCAGGTTCTTTGCCACCCGGCAACCCTGAACAGCCCGCGCGCCGGCACTGAAAGCCCCGTCGATCCTTTGAAGGAAGTCGGCGGCCAGTATATTGTCCGCATCACAGATAAGAGCGATATCGTAAGGCTCGCCGATACGGCGGAATGCCTCATTCAGAGACTTCGTCTTGGTACTCTTCTCAAAAGACACTTCTATCACATTCACCTGCAACGACCGCAATGTAACCAGTGTCTCCGGCTTAAAGCTATCCGCAATGATAAAGACATCAAACAGATGACGGGGATAATCCAGGGACAAAAGACTCTCTGCCGTGGAAAGAATGATCCCGTCCTCCTTGTAGGCAGGTACCAGCAACGCTATCCGCCGGCGGCCGGGGCCGCTGCCGGCACCATTCCCCGTCGCGGACCTCCGGTAGAACAAACGCCCCCAGACGGAAAGAACGAACAAATAAACCACGGAAAATGCAAAATACAGGAAAATTATCCTATACAATATTTTTATAATAAACTCACCCATAGCATGGGCTCAAACATACTCTTTTTTATCCAGACCAGGAAGCCCCGGAGCCTTATTTCGCCTAATTTACAGGAGCATTTTACCTAATTTGCGGCAAGGTTTCCAGGTTCAAAAAGGAATGACTACTTTTACTTGTCCAATCATACTAAACCCGGCCTTTTGGAGTTATTAAGGGGTCGGCGAAGAAACTCTAATTTTTATGATAAATCGCTGAATAACAAGAGCCTATATAAAGAGCCGGCTTATTTCAGGTTTTCACGCACAAACAGCATTGTATTTTTTAAGACTAAATCCGAGAAAAAGAAAATTTACATGGACCTTTTGTACCTCTTCCGTGTTCTTCTGAAAAGAAAATGGATCATTATAGGGTCTGCAATCCTGGCGGCCGTGATCGCCTGGTATTTCACGCGCAACGAGCCAAAGATCTACCGTTCATCCACCCGGATCTCCACGGGTTTTGCCGTGGCCGACGAAATAAAGATCAACGACAATTTCAACATATTCGATGCGGACGTAAAGTTCAACAATGCCATCAACACGCTGAACTCTCCCTCCGTCGTCAGCCTCCTTTCCTACAAGCTCATCCTGCACGACCTCAACGGCACAAACCCCTTCCGTACCTTATCCCCTGCCGCACGCCAGTCGGGGGTATACCGGGCGGTCAACCTGGATGAAGCAAAAAAGGTATTTGAGGAAAAGCTGGAGACGATGAGCGTCCTCACCTCCTATAAACCCGACGAGAAGAAACTGCTGGAGCTGCTGAACCTCTACGGCTACAGCTACAAGGCACTGAACGCGGGATTCAATGTCTACCAGGTCCCCCGCACCGACTACCTGCAGATAGACTATGCATCGGAAAACCCGGAGCTTGCAGCCTTTGCCGTCAACAACCTCTACCAGGAATTCCTCCGTTACTACCGCAATATCCGCAGCGCCAAGTCCCAGGAATCCATCGACACGCTGGAAAGCATCATGGAAAAGAAAAAACAGGACTGGGACGAGAAGAACAAGATCCTGAGAGGAGAAGGCGGACTCACCACCACCTCGGAAACCACCGAGAAATACAGCCTGATCTCCGATCTGGAAAAGACCCTGACGGTGGAAAAGAACAAACAGACGGAAACCTATTATGAATTGCGAAAGGTCAACCAACAGCTGAATGCCCTGGGCGGTAACACGACGACCACCACCCCCAACAATAATGCTTCTGCCAACACCGGCCGCAACAACGAAGAATTGATCCTTGCGCGGAAAGCCCTCAACGAGGCTTACCAGGAATATCTGCGCACGGGAGACAAGGCCCAGCTGGCCAAGTACAACCAGCTGCAGACCGAATACAACAGCAAGTACGCAGGTTCGGCCAACAGCGACCCGGGGACCACAGGCACCCCTGAAAATAAAAAAAGCACGCTCCTGGAAAAAAAGAACGATCTGGAGTATGACATCGAAGCCAGCAATGCAAAGATCGAAGGGCTCAATAACCGCCTGACCTCGCTAAGGGCCAGCGCCTCCTCTGTCAACTCGAAAGGGGCCAGCCTTGAAACGCTGATGGATGAAGTAAAACTGGCGGAAAGGGATTACCTGGACGCTAAACAAAAATATACGAACGCGCTGGACCAGAACTCTTCTTCCATCAACAATTTCCGCCAGTTGCAGATAGCCCAGCCCGCCATCGAACCGGAGCCTTCCAAAAGAAAGGCCATCATCGGCATGGCGGGAGCCGTCGCCTTTGTCAGCGTAACGCTGATCATTATCCTGCTGACCTACCTGGACTCCTCCATAAAGACCCCCATCATCTTTTCCCGGAAAGTGAACCTGAAGCTCATCAGCATGGTGAACATGATGAACATGAAGACGGCCAACCTGAAGGATATGGTGGCTGGGGCGCTCAGGGAAAGCGACCATATCGAAAAGCACCGGAACAACGTATTCCGGGAGTCCATCCGCAAGCTGCGCTATGAGATAGAGACCAGCGGCAAAAAGATATTCCTGTTCACCAGCACCAAAAAAGGACAAGGCAAGACCACCCTTATCCAGGCCCTGTCCTACAGCCTTAGCCTCAGCAAGAAAAAGATACTCATCATCGACACGAACTTCAGCAACAACGACCTTACCATCCAGCTGAACGCAGACCCGGTGCTGGAAAAAATATCCACGGATAAGAATAACCGGTCGCTGGTAGACCAGATCAGGTTCCTCTCCAAGGACATCGGGGTGGGCTCCGTTTTTGCCATTGGTTCCGAAGGCGGCGACTATACGCCTTCCGAGGTGCTGCCGCGCGAGAACCTGTTGAACCACCTCCAGTCCCTTACGCAGGAGTTCGACTATATCTTCCTGGAAGGCCCGCCTCTCAACGACTTCTCCGACAGTAAAGAATTGATACAATATGTCGACAGCGTAGTAGCGATATTCTCTGCCACGCATGTCATCAAGCAGATTGACAAGGAGTCCATCAAATTCCTCAAAGAGCTCAATGGAAAATTCTGCGGCTCGGTGCTGAATATGATCGACCTGGAAAACGTAAACGTAATATAAAACATGAAGTTCTTTTTCCTCCTTTCCCTAACCGGACTGATCTTGTACACATCCCGCACCCAGGCTCAGGTCCAGGGTAACCAGCAGAAAACAAAACCCGACAGTCAGGCGCCTGTCTATAGAGCCGCCCCTACGGAAGTCGCCGATTCCACCATCGAAAGGCGGCTGGTAGAGCTGGTGCTGAGCGGCCCTACTTACGACGCTACCTCTCATACGAACAGGATCAACGAGCTGGCGCTGAGGTCTGCCAAGAACTCCTGGCTCAACCTGCTTACAGTATCCACCAGCTACTACGACCAGTCCGGCAATAAACAAGCCGGTCAGTCCTACGTGCTGCCAAAATATTTTTTCAGCCTCAGCATTCCACTGGGTATCATCTTCTCCCAGGGCACCCAGGTAAAGACGGCCCGGGAATCCATCGCCCTCACCAAGGACAGACAGATAGAGCTGGGAAGGAACCTCAAGGCGGAGATCCTGGGTAAATACAAACAGTACAAGGTGAACAATGTCCTTATCCAGATGCAGAATGAAATGATGAACGACGTCATGGTCAATGCGGCGCAGGTAGAGGACAACTTCAAAAAAGGAGGCACCACCGTAGATGCATATATAGCCTCCCAAAAGGCAAAAAATGACGAGGTCATCAAATCCCTGAATCTTAAATTACAACAGGACCTGCTGATCCTGGACATCGAAAAGATGATCGGAGTGCCGCTGGCTGACGTGCTGAGACCCGGTTATGGCAAATAATGGATATATACGAAGCCTCGATGGCCTGAGGGCTGTTGCCATTCTGCTTGTCATGAGCTATCATGGCGAGCTCGACCGTTTTGGATGGACGGGCGTCCAGCTCTTCTTTGTCCTCTCGGGGTTCCTTATCACAGGCATACTGTGGAACGAACGGTCCCGTCCGGGCTCCAACAGCTTTAAGTTCAAAAAATTCTGGGTACGCCGCGCACTCCGCATATTCCCCCTGTATTTCGGCTTCATAGGGGTCATCGGCATCATCTACCTGCTGTCCCATTTTCCCGTATACTATCCGTCCTATTTCCCTTACCTGATCACTTATACGGCGAACTACGTCCCCCTGTTCCCCGGATGGTACGGCAACCCGCTGTTCACCCATCTCTGGTCCTTGTCCATAGAAGAACAGTTCTACCTGCTCTTCCCCTTTATCATCCTTTTAGGAAGAAAGGGTTTTATCCGGGCGCTCCTCCTTTCCATCATTGCGCTGGGCCCCGTCGCACGCTTCCTGCTGGGGCAGTATTTCAGGAACAAAGGATACGACGACACCCTCGTGGCACACATGGTGGATATGCACACGCTGAGCCATCTCGATGCATTTTGCTATGGAGGCGTCATACCCGTCTTTTCCCTGGACACCCGGCTCAAACACCCGACGACGATACTGGGCGCCGCCACGGTCCTGCTGGTGGGCATCGGTCTGCTGAACTATCTCAACACTCCCACTCCTTATAATTTCTGGCAGGACGGCGGGTTCAACCACTGGTACATCAACAACTATCAGCACGTCTGGATCTATAGCTTGTTCAACCTGTTCAGCGCCTCGCTGATCCTTTTCCTCGTCAGCAGGCACAGCGCCGGCAGGCTTTCCCTTCTGCGAAAGTTCTTCGAAAGCAGCTGGATGGTCGGCATCGGCAAGATATCCTATGGGATGTACGTGTTCCACTGGCTCATCCTGGTCTATGTCATCCCCCGCATCTTTAACATGGAAAGCTACAGCATGAAGCTCATCACCTTTATCCCCTTCGTAGCAGCGGTATATGGCTTCTCGCTCATTAGCTACAAATTCTATGAATCCCGTTTCATACGGATGAAAGACCGTCTTTTCAAATACCCCGACACCGATAAAAAAAGATTCCCTTCCTCTGATGCTGCCATCGTACGGGAGGAATCTGCCGGGAGAATAAATGGCTGACAACGGATATATCAAAAGCCTGGATGGCCTTCGCGCCATCGCCGTACTGCTGGTGATGAGCTTCCACGCGGAGATCACTCATTTCGGATGGTTTGGCGTCCAGCTCTTTT
>DASZVM010000225.1:0-12135 GCA_035547295.1 Puia sp.
ACCTTTTTATGGATACGGGTGTCAGTACGGACAGCTATGCCATCATCGAACTGGGCATGGTGGACGATATCATCAAGGACAAGGACAATAGCCGTCGCCGTATGCTGGAACAGGCTGCCGGCGTCACTATTTACAAGACCCGTAAGAAAGAGGCCCGGCAGAAGCTGGATGCCACCGAGCAGGACCTTGCCAGGATCGAGGACCTGCTGTTCGAGATCAACAACCAGCTGAAGAGCCTGGAAAATCAAGCCAAAAAAGCGGAGAAATATTACGAGATCAAGAAGGAGTACCGTGAGCTGAGCATCGAGCTGGCGAAAGCCGCGCTGGAGGGGTTCAACCTTACTTACCGGGACCTGAATGAGCAGTCGGACAGCGAGACGGATAAAAAGATCCGGCTGGAAGCTATCATTGCGCAGGAAGAGGCTGGGCTGGAGCAGGAGAAGGTGGGTTTTATCGAGAAAGAGCGGGCGTTGCAATCCATGCAGCATGAGTTCAACGACCTTGTTCAGAACCTGCGCACCAAGGAAAATGAAAAGAACCTTTCATCTCAGCGGCTCAATTTTTTAAAGGAGAAGGAGAACAGCCTGCAGGAATTCCTTTTGAAAAGCGAGGGGCAGCTGAAAGGATTGGACGAAAGCATCGTGTTCACCCGTCAGCAGGTGGGTGAAGAAGAAAATAAATTGTCCGGTCTGCAGGAGCAGCTGGAGTCCTTAAAAGCATCGGTTGACGAAACACGTCAGGTTTTTGATGAGAAGCGTGTTTCGGTGGATGCCCTCCGCAGGGAAAATGCCCAGATACAACGGGACCAGTTCGAGGCCGAAAAGAAAGTGGCTGTCGCAGATACTTCCATACAGAACCTGCAACGTAGCATCCGGCAGCTGGAGGAGGAAAGAATGGTACGTGAAAGCCAGCTCAAGCAGCTGGAAGAGGAGCGTATCCTGAAGGAGCAGGACCTGGAGTCCAGGCAGGCGGACCTCAAGCAATTGCAGGAGCATCACGAAAGGACGAAGGAAAATATCCTTCAGGCCCAGGGGCAGCTGGAAAGCCTGCGGCAGAAGCTCGCTGACGAGGGGCGTAAGCTGGACTCGAAGAAGAATGAGCATGATCTTTTAAAGAGTCTCATCGATTCGATGGAAGGGTATCCTGAAAGCATCAAGTTCCTTCATAAGAACCCGGCCTGGGATCATGGAGCGCCTATCCTTTCCGATATCATCTATGTAAAGGAGGAATACAGGGCTGCGGTGGAAAATGTACTGGAGCCGTTCCTGAACTATTATGTAGTAAGCAATCTCCAGGAAGGGATGCAGGCAGTACACCTGCTGGACGAGAAGAAAAAGGGCAAGGCCAATTTCTTTCTCCTGGACAAGGTAGCGGATCAGCCTTCTGTAGAAAGCCATCAGGCTGCCGGTCTGATCCCGGCCATGCAGGTCATCGAGGTGGATGACCGTTACCGTAAGCTGGCGGAGCATCTGCTGGGGAATGTTTTTATCGCGGAGAACGAGGATGCCCTGGCGGGCAGCAACGGCGCCGTCGTCCTGGAAAAGACGGGCAAGTATGTAAAAGGGAAATATTCTCTTACGGGCGGCAGCGTCGGACTTTTTGAAGGGAAGAAGATAGGCCGGGCGAAGAACCTGGAAAAGTTGAGCGAGGAAGTCCGGGCATTGGAGACGGTGGTTGCCCGTCTCAAGGCTGACATACAGGAAAAGCACAATGAGGTCATCGGTTATAACGAGCAGCTGAAGGAGCAGGCCATCCGTCAGACGCAAGAAGATATCAACCGGCTCACGAATTTTGTATTTTCCTTACAGAATAAGGTCGAGAACCTGCATGCGCAGCAGCATACTTCGCAGAACAGGCTGGAAGAGCTGCAGCTAAGCCTGGAAGAAACCATTGCCGGCATAGAGGATACCCGTAATGCCTGGGCCGAGCTGGTGAGGGTGGTAGGAGAGCTGAAAGAAA
Source organism: Puia sp. (assembly GCA_035547295.1). GTDB lineage: Bacteria > Bacteroidota > Bacteroidia > Chitinophagales > Chitinophagaceae > Puia. The sequence continues at coordinate 1,960 of DASZVM010000225.1, forward strand.
AATCCCAGCTTGCCGAGGAAGGATACCGGAGCGCGGAGATTGCGTATAACAGCGCTTCCGCGGGATATAACGAGTTCAACCTGCAGGTGACGCGTCAGCATAGCCGTATCAATGCGTTGAAACAGGAGCTGGAATTCAAGAGCAACCAGCTGGACAACCTGCGCAACCAGATAGAGGCCAATGCTTCGCAGCTGAAGCAAACGCTGGAGAACATTGCCGAGAGCGAAGAGCTCCTCAGCAATGCCGAATCGGGTCTGCTGGACCTGATGCGGAAGAAGGAAGAAGATGAAAAAACGCTCAATGAAGCCGACCAGGCTTACTATAATATCCGCAATGCATTGAATGAAAAGGAGAGTGAATTGCGTCATAAAGTGAAAGAGCGTGAGCAGGTGGAACATCTGCTCGGTGAGATAAAAGACAGGCTGAATGAGCTGAAGCTGCAATTGGCGGGGATCAAGGAGCGGTTGAGCGTAGAATTCAGGATCAACCTCGATGATATAATCGATCAGCCTCGCTCAGGCGAGGTCGCGGTGGAAGACCTCCAGGAGAAGGCGGACAGGATGAAAAAGAGGCTGGAAAACCTGGGCGAGGTAAACCCCACGGCCATCGAGGCTTTCCAGGAAATGAAGAAGCGGTATGAGTTCATCCTGGAGCAGAAGAATGACCTTGTGACTGCGAAGGACAGCTTGCTGCAGACCATCCAGGAAGTGGAAGCCACAGCCAACCAGCAATTCCTCGATACCTTCAACCGGGTGCGGGATAATTTCCAGCGGGTGTTCAAATCCCTGTTCACGGACGAGGATACGGCCGACCTGATATTGGAGAACCCGGAGAACCTGGCTGACACGGGCATCGACATCGTGGCCAAACCTAAAGGGAAGAGACCTTCTTCCATTACCCAGCTCAGCGGTGGGGAGAAGACCCTGACGGCAACGGCCCTTCTGTTCTCCATCTATCTTATCAAGCCGGCGCCTTTTTGTATCCTGGATGAGGTGGATGCGCCGCTGGATGATGCCAATGTGGGCAAATTCACGAATATGATCCGTCAGTTCAGCGAGAACTCACAATTCATCATTGTTACGCATAATAAAATGACCATGAGTACGGTGGATGTCATTTATGGTGTGACGATGCAGGAGCCGGGGGTTAGCAAGCTGGTGCCGGTGGATTTCAGAGGACTGAATTAAAACAGGAATGGAGATGACCACAGAAAAGAAGGTATTTATCGAAGACAGCCAGATACCCTGGGAAAGAGTTGGAGAGGGAGTACAGAGGAAGATCGTTGCATACGATCAGCAGCTGATGCTGGTGAAAGTGGCTTTCGAGGCCGGCGGCATCGGGACTGTCCATGAGCATTATCATTCACAGATCACGCATATTGAAAGCGGGAAGTTCGAGATACAGATAGGCGACAAAAAGAAGATCCTTTCCGCCGGCGATGCTTATTATATTCCCCCTCATGTCCTGCATGGGGCCCTGTGTCTCGAGGCAGGGGTGCTGATAGATGTATTCAGTCCGATGCGGGAAGATTTTTTATGACGGCCACTTTCCCGCCGCCTCCGGCAAGATATACGTTTTTCCCTTTTTTGGCCTTACGGCATACGTGGAAGCTCCCGGGGTCGATGAGCTGCCAGTGCATGCCTTCATCCGTCGAGATATCTACGCCGGATGTGCCGCAGCAGATGAGCCTTCCTTTTTCAAAATATTCCACGCAGCTGCGATAGCCATGAGGCGCTTCCGCCGGCGTGATCCATGTCCTGCCCTGGTCGTGGCTGACGGCGCAATTTTTTTCACGGGTGGTATCGTGGGTAAAGTCTCCTCCGACGACGACGAGATGGTCTTTACCTTGCACTGCAACGGAATTGGCGCCCGTCGACTCACTGCCTTGTATAATGGGAAGATCGACTGTCCTGTCATCCCGGAGGATCAACCTGCTGCGGAGGCCGCCGCTGACTATGCAAGCCGTTTTTTTACCCATGATCCGTATGTTGGTACCACTGGATGCAAAACACGCTTCGCCCGAGTCGGCATGGGGCAGTGCCATATAAGGCACTTCATGCCAGCTGTCCCCTCCGTCGAAAGTATGCGCTAAGAAGAATCTCCCTTTTATGGGATCTCCCAGGACGATGCCGCTGTCTTTGTCCCAGAATTCCATTGCGTCCAGGAACATGCCGGGCATGTCGTTGAAGTATACCTGTTTCCATGTACTTCCGCCGTCCGTTGTTTTCAGGATGACCGCGGGTTCGGCGATGGCCATGATGATGGCCGTTCGTCCGTCGAATGCTTCGACGTCACGGAAATCTTTTTTTTCATATCCGGGGACTGTGATCCATTGCCAGGTCTTCCCTGCATCCAGCGACCTGCCTACCGTACCGTTGCTGCCGCTGACCCAGACGACGTTATCGCTGACGACGCTCAATCCCCGAAATGAGCTGTGTGTGCCGCTGGTGAGCAGCACTATCTTTTGGGCAACTGCGGACTGCCTGCCTGCGAGTGTAAGGCATATCGCAAAAATGGGGAATAATATACGCATAGTTCTACAATAATTATCGATGGAAAAATAGCACAATATTGGTATTCTCAGGAGATATGCTTATAGTTAAAGTACCAGTTTTTTTGTGTGTTTGCCTGATCTCGTACAACCTCTGCGCCCAGAACCCTTCGGGATCGATCTTACCGGCGGATAGCGCGATGAAATACAAGGATACCAGCGGACAGCGGGATATCATCGGCATTTTGGTGGATGTTACCCATATCCACATCAAGAAGCCTCCAAAGGTAGACGGCAAAAGAGTGTATTATTCGTTAATACCTATCGGTACGTCGATACCCGGCGGCGGTACGGCCCTCATAACGGCCACCACCGCGGGATTTTATCTTGGGCCCCGTAAGACCACCAATCTGTCAAGCGTTACTTTTAGTCCCAGTACGAATTTCAAAGGACAATGGAACATTCCTTTCCATGCCAATATATGGAGCCCTAACAATACCTGGAACTACAACGGCGATCTACGGCTTACCGTTTATCCGCAATATACGTGGGGGCCTGGCGGCAACAGACCGGAGAATGATAAGATGCTGATCCGTTATACCTATATCAGGTTTTACCAGAATGCCCTGAAAAGGATCAAACCTTATATGTTTGCGGGCATCGGTTATAGCCTGGATTATCATATCGATATCCGGACGACGGTGGACACACAGAGCCTGCAAAAATTCGCGAGGTACAGGTACGGCACGGAAAACCATAGTAATTCTTTTTCTTCTGGGTTGACCCTCAATATATTATATGATACCCGCACCAATTTGCTGAACCCTCTTCCCGGGTGGTACTGGAATGCAGTCTATCGTATCAATCCCAGGTTCCTTGGGAGCGATGACTTCTGGCAATCTATTTACCTGGATGCGCGGAAGTATATTCCTTTTAGCCGGAAAAAGCAGAATATGCTGGCCTTATGGAGCTATTTCTGGACCTCTCTGGGGAACAAGACGCCTTACCTGGACTTGCCGGCTATCGGTCAGGACCCGTATCAGAAGTCCGGCAGGGGCATTTATCCCAGCCACTATATGGGGCAGACCCTGTTTTATCTGGAGGCGGAATACAGAAGGGATATTACGCGTGATGGTCTGCTGGGTTTTGTCGTATTCTCAAACGTCAATGCGGTGACTGAGCCGTCCACGGACAGATTTTCATATCTGCACCCGGCGGTGGGAACCGGTCTCCGGGTGAAGTTCAATAAACATTCCGGCACCAACATAACATTGGATATAGCTACCAGTAAAGGACGCACGGCTTTTTATATGGGACTGGGCGAAGTTTTTTAACCCGCGTAATTTATTACACAGGTTGGGGAATGGTATGCGCCTGTGGTCCGTCAGGTCCTGGCCAGTATTCCCTGTTGTGTCATATTTTTTATTACTGCCTTGCTGTAATCTTTCCCCATCGATCCGGCCGAGGATGGGTTGGTGGACCGGGACTGGGCGGAGTAGAGCAGTTTCTTACTGCCGACGTCATAGAGGTTGCTTTCCCAGAAGAAGTGCGTATCCACGGAAATATACCCGGGATTGTACATACGGCCGTACCAATAGTTGTAATAGCCCCAGAAGGGTGAGTAGGGGTACATGGCGCCCGGCTGGAAATTACGTTCTCTGGCTTTGTCCAGCAGGGTGATGGTGAAGACCTCGTCGATGCCGCTGTTGCGCAACTGGTTCAGGACGGCTTCTTCGTCTTTGTTACCGAACATTTTCGGGCCATACAGCGTATAGGCGCTGACGGCATTATACCCTTTGGCTTTGAGGGCGTCTACCATGAACCCTTCCATCTGCATGCGAAGGCGGATGTCTTTTTCGCGGATGATACCCAGGACGAGGATCTTATTGCCCGTGGCGATGGTGGTCGCGTTGCCGCCTTTCCAGGAGGAGGTGATCCTGCTGTTGGAGCAGGAGCTTGCCAGGAAGAGGATAGAGGCGAGTATGTATGTCCGGGTCTTCATAAGCATACCTTTTTAAAAAGGTACGAAGGATCGGGATACGGGGTTGTTATCGGGTTGTTAGTGATGGATCTTTATGCGATGGTGATGTCTTTATCCAGGTATACGTCCTGTATAGTTTGCAGCATTTCCAAGCCTTCCCTGAAGGGGCGTTGAAAGGCTTTACGTCCCAGGATGAGGCCCATGCCTCCGGCACGTTTGTTTACGACGGCTGTGAATACGGCGTCGGTGAGATCCGAGGCGCCTTTGCTTTCTCCGCCGCTGTTGATGAGGCCCACGCGACCGTTGTAGCAATTCACTACCTGGTAGCGGGTGAGGTCGATGGGATGGTCGGTGGTCATTTTGGAATATACCAGGGGAGAGGTTTTGCCGTGTTTGGTGGCCAGGTAGCCGCCGTTGTTGGTGGGCAGCTTTTGTTTGATGATGTCGGCCTGGATGGTTACGCCCAGGTGATTGGCCTGGCCTGTGAGGTCGGCTGAAGTATGGTAGTCTACACCGTCGACCTTGAATCCGGGGTTGCGGGTATAGCACCACAGGATGGTGGCCATGCCCAGCTCGTGCGCCAGTTCGAAAGCTTCGGATACTTCTTTCAACTGCCGGGCGCTTTCCGCGCTGCCCCAGTAGATGGTGGCGCCTACGGCGACGGCCCCCATGTTCCATGCGTCCTTTACCGAACCAAACATCGTTTGGTCGTATCTGTTAGGCAGGCTCAGGAATTCATTATGATTGATCTTTACCACGAAGGGGATGCGATGGGCGTACTTGCGGCTCATGATGCCCAGGACGCCGAAGGTGGAGGCGACGGCATTGCAGCCTGCTTCCAGGGCCAGCCTGATGATATTTTCGGGATCGAAGTATATGGGATTGGGTGCGAAGGATGCGCCGGCGCTGTGTTCGATGCCCTGGTCTACCGGGAAGATGGAGAGGTAGCCTGTGCCGGCGAGCCTTCCATGACTGAGGAGGGTCTGCAGGCTTCTCAATACCTGGTTGTTACGGTTGGAGTTGGTCCAGATCTCTTCCACATGGCGGGGAGAAGGAAAGGCGCTGAGGGTGGATTTGTCGAGGATGGGCTTGTGGTCCAGCAGGGAGGAAGCTTTGTCGCCCAGGATGTCGAGAATTTTTTTGGATGCCATAAGTAAAAAGAATTTGATGTGAAGTTAAAGAAACATGGCTTTAAATAAAAAAGGCCCCGGTGGGCCTTTTTTTTATGCGTTCCTGTTTATACAGTTGAGGTCTTCGAATGCGACCTCCAGCCTTTTGCTGAAGCTCTCTTCCGCTTTGCGCAGCCACACGCGGGGATCGTAGTACTTTTTATTTGGCTTGGCCGGTCCTTCGGGGTTGCCCAGCTGGCCCTGGAGGTAGCCTTCATTCTTTTTGTAATAATCTTTTATCCCTTCCCAGAAGGCCCACTGGAGATCAGTATCGATATTCATCTTGATGGCGCCGTAGCCAATGGCTTCCCTGATCTGGTGCTGGGGGCTGCCGCTGCCGCCATGGAATACGAAGTAGACGGGTTTGGGGCCTGTTTTTAATTCTTTCTGAATGTAGTCCTGGCTGTTCTTCAGGATGATGGGGCGCAGCTCGACATTGCCGGGGCTGTATACGCCGTGGACGTTGCCAAAGGCAGCTGCCACGCTGAACAGACGTCCTACTTTACTTAATTCTTTATAAGAGTAGGCGACATCTTCCGGCTGGGAATATAATTTATGATTTTCCACGCCGCTGTTGTCCACGCCATCCTCTTCGCCGCCTGTAACGCCCAGCTCGATCTCGATGGCCATGCCCAGGGGCTGCATGCGTTTGAAGAACTCCACGGAGGTATGAATATTCTCTTCCAGGGGTTCTTCGGAGAGGTCCAGCATGTGGCTGCTGAACAGGGGCTGTTTCTTTTCCTTATAGAATTGTTCGCCTGCGTCGATGAGGCCGCTGACCCAGGGGAGCCATTTTTTTGCGGCGTGGTCTGTGTGCAGCACGACGGGGACACCGTAGTATTTTGCCACATTGTGTATATGGAGCGCGCCGGAGACGCCGCCGGATATATTTCCCTGCAGTTTGTCGTTGGGCATTCCTTTACCGGCGATGAATTGAGCTCCGCCGTTGGAGAATTGAATGATCACGGGGGAATTGACCTTGGCTGCTGTTTCGAGGACTGCGTTGATCGTGTTGGTACCGATGGTATTTACGGCAGGAAGGGCAAATTCATTGTCTTTTGCGTCCTTATACAGGGCTTCCAGTTCTTCACCGAATAATACGCCGGCCGAGTATTTTTTCATACTAACTAAACTTTAGTTGTTTTTTATTTAAAATAGAGGCGAAAATGCTGAAGTATTTCAAATGGTAAGCCTCGTTCCTTAAAGGAGTCGCGAATATACGCCATCGCGGTCTAATCTTCGAATTTGCTCAGGTTTTTTTGGATGAGGGAGAGATTCTTCTGGAGGGTCTGTTTTAGCTGTCTTTTGACCAACTGTCCCATGGAATGGCATTTAAGGAAGGCCGGGTTATTAAAATGTTCTCCCAGCTGGGTCTTTAGCTGGAGCAGCTTTTCGGGGCTGGAGAGGGGCCGGTCCTTTGCCATGATGTTCAGCAGCTCCATCAGCCTGAAGCGGGAGGAAGCCACCCGGAAGGCCATCATGGTGCGTTCTTCCGTCTGATATTGCTCGATGGATTCTTTATTGAGATATTTCAGACAAAGCTCTACGAAGGCGTTATTCTCTTTGAAGAATTGGGGAATATAGAGGGTTTTTCTTCCTTCGTAGGACTGCTGATCGAAATCGATGGCCCTGATGCGATATTGATAGTCCTCGATGTCGGGCGTGATGTCCACGACGAAGTTATAGGCGCGCATATCTCCCAGCAGCCGTACGAAGCAGCGTTCATTGAATTTGACGAATTCCTTTGACAGCCTGATCTTATTGGTCTGCGGGTCATCCAGGAAATTCTTTATAAAGAGGTCACCGGGGATGCCGGGGATATGTTCTTCCACCAGGGTATTGTGATAGGTGAAGAAGGTGATGCGGTTTGGGGAGAGCAGGTGTTCCAGCTCCAGTCCATAGATGCGGGAGGCGTCGGCCTGCTTGATATAGTAATGATCGTAGTTGTCGTTGAATTTATTGACGATGCGTATCCTGAAGGGGCTGGAATTGGCAAAGCTGCAAAAGTCTATCCGGGCTACGTCGAGGTGTTTGGTATAGCTGAGGTCTCCTTCTGTCTTGAGGATGGCATACATCTGTACGAGGCCTTCGCGGATGAAGTCCCAATGCCGCATGTCGTAGAGGGCCGTCTCCCATAAAGTTTCCTGATCGTGTTTATCCCGTAGGGGTACGGAGTAGGTGATATGCTGTATCAGATCGCGATAGGACACCGGGAGGCGTACTTCGCGGCCATGGAGCTTTAAATAATTGCGTAAGGGCTCCATGACGGGAAAGATGGGTTTTTTCCGGGAAGGTTTATTGGACGGGCCCTCGGCGGAGGGGGGATGATCGGTGAACTGCATGGTCAAATGTCGGAATTTTCGCCTGATCCCGGCACTGTTTTATCAAAGAGGGTAGAGAATTGAGTGGTGAGGGAAATAAGGGTAATTTTTCAAGCCTTCATGCAACTGACGAAAATAAGCGGGACTTTTCGGAAGAGAGTAGGCATGCCCGCAAGGTACGACCTTTGTTGGAGGCCTTTGGTAATGGCCTCCTGCTAAATTCGCGCACTAATCAGTCCTTTAAGAGTTTAGCAGGAGGGTACCAGAGTTAAAGCAGGTGGTTTTTGAACAGTAGGATAGGACACTTGCTTTTTGTGGTTTTTCTCGGACGTTGGATCTTGAACAAGTCTTTTATTCGGATGAATTGGATTTTTCAGGATAAGTTTTGTTTTTCAGGTTTCCGCCGGCAGGCGGACGTTCAGGTCTTCTTCAGAGGATCAGGTTCTGGTTAGTGGTCTTTCTTTGGACAATTGGATCAGAGCCTTGACGTTGGTTCTTTTCGTAGGATAACTGGTCTTTTGGAAAAATAGAAGTTGACTGATATTGGATTTTGAATTTCTTTGGATATTGGGTTGTTTGATATTGGATCTCAACTGGTTTTTCGGATACCGGGTGATTGATGCTATCAATCAACTTCCAGATCAAAAATAATTTGTTAAAGTTGGAATAACAACAGCATTTTTGCTGTATTTTTTTGCGACAGGAAATACTAAAATGCTCGTAATCATCGCATAACATTGATAGTAGAACTTCAATCGAGGTTATGGGAAATCTACGATGATCCTTTTGGGATTAAAAGTTCCTTACTGATAATCAGATGATTGGGTGTGAATGGAGCCCGGGTGTTGTCAGGCGCCCAGCGCCTGGATGACATCGTATTTAGTGACGATGTGGTAATTCCCGCTGTCATCTTTGCCCAATACTGCGCCATTTTCCCGGGTTATGAGGCTGCTGAGCCTTTCCAGGGGGGTATCGAAGGAGACGATGGGATAGGGTTTTTCGAGCACATCCCCGATCTTTTTGCCTTTGATGTCCTGTCCATTGCTCATCATCCGGGCGAACAAACCACCTTCGCTGATGGCGCCGATGGGTTCTCCCTGCCGGAGGACGGGCAGGTTCTCCACATTGTATTTCTGCATCAGCTCGAAGGCCTGGCCTACCGTCTGATCAGGGTCGACGGCGATGAGGCGTTTGGCGCCCCGGCCGGAAATGATGTCCTTGAAAGTCTTTACATCCAGGAAGCCTCTTTCTATCATCCATTGGTCGTTGTAGACCTTTCCAACGTAGCGGCTGCCATGATCGTGGAGGATCACCACCACCAGGTCATCTTTTTTCAGCAGGTCTTTTAGCTGCAGCAGGCCTTGTACTGCCGTGCCTGCGCTGTAGCCGCAGAACAGGCCTTCTTCCTTTGCGATGCGTCTGGCCATGATGGCGGCGTCCCTGTCCGTCACCTGTTCAAAGACATCCACATATTTCATGTCATAGTTCTGCGGGACGAAGTCTTCTCCTATGCCTTCGCTGATGTAGGGATGCACTTCATTCATGTCGACTTCTCCCGTGCGGAAGTATTTGGTGAGCAGGGATCCAAACGGGTCCATGGCCCACACCTGTATTTTGGGGTTCTTTTCTTTGAGGAACATAGCGGTGCCGGTGACGGTGCCGCCTGTGCCGGTGGCTACCACCAGGTGGGTGACCTTTCCGTCCGTCTGCTGCCATATTTCGGGGCCGGTGGTCTCATAATGGGCCTGGCGGTTGGCGAGATTATCATATTGGTTGGCATGGAAGGAGTTAGGTATTTCCCTGGCCAGGCGGCGGGCAATGGAATAATAGGAGCGGGGGTCTTCCGGTTCGACATTTGTAGGGCATACGATGACCTCTGCGCCCAGGGCCTTGAGGATATCGATCTTTTCCTTGGATTGTTTATCGGTGGTAGTGAAGATACACCTGTAGCCCTTTACCACGGCTGCCAGGGCGAGTCCCATGCCTGTGTTGCCGGAGGTGCATTCGATGATGGTGCCACCCGGCTTCAATCTGCCTTCCTGTTCAGCCACTTCTACCATTTTCAGCGCCATGCGGTCCTTGATAGAGTTGCCGGGGTTGAAGTACTCCACTTTGGCCAGTACGGTGCAGGGAAGTTCTTTTGTCAGCCGGTTGAACCTGATCAGGGGGGTATGACCGATGGTCTCCAGGATGTTGTTTTTGATATCCATATTG
>DASZVM010000226.1:0-4203 GCA_035547295.1 Puia sp.
GACCGCTTAGACTTTCATCCCATGCGATGACTCTATGCCTCATTCCATTGTCTCATAGCAACCATTCCTTTTCGGACTTTTTAATGTTCTCTCTTGAAGCATTTACTACTGATCACGCTGCCCTTATGGGCAGCTGTACAAACCAACGCCCAATGCAATGTGGAGGTCAGCGGACACATATTCCGTGCAGGCAGCCAGGAAAAACTTTCCGGCGTCACCCTATTCATAAAAGAAACAGGCCGCTATATCCTCTCCGACAGCACAGGCGCCTATAAGGTGGACAGTCTCTGCCCGGGGACATACACACTGGTACTCACAGCGACAGGGTACGAGCCTTCCGGGTCGCACATTGCCCTGGATGGAGCGGGCGCAGGCAAACGCTTACACCGGGACTTCTGGTTACACCCCGACCCCCGTCAACTGCAGACAGTACAGGTGCTTGGTGAAAAAAAGACGGACATCCACACGGCTGCCACGGTTCAGCTCAGCGGTCAGCAGCTTTTCCAGGCCGGCGGACAAACATTGGGAGAAAGCCTCAAGTCAGTACCCGGGCTAAACTCCATCCAGACAGGCCCATCCATCTCCAAACCCGTGATCCATGGGTTGCACAGCAACCGTATCCTCATCCTGAACAACGGCGTACGCCAGGAAGGTCAGCAATGGGGCACCGAACATGCCCCGGAGATAGATCCCTTTATCGCCGACAGGATCACTATTATCAAGGGAGCCGCCAGCGTACGCTATGGTTCCGACGCGCTGGTAGGCGTATTGCTGGTTGAACCCAGGATACTAAAACCAGAAAAAGACCTCGAAGGAGAGGTCAACATAGTAGCCGGCGCCAATGGAAGATCAGGCGATGTCTCTGCCCTGCTCCAGGGGAAAGGCCCCTTCGATGGCTTCAGCTGGCGGGCCCAGGGCACGCTAAAAAAAGCCGGTAATTTCAGCACGGCCCATTACTATCTGAAAAACACGGGCCTGGAAGAAGAGGACTTCTCGCTCACCGCCGGCTACAAAAAAGGCCGCTTGGGGACAGAGGTCTACTACAGTCAATTCCATAACAAGGTAGGGATCTTTGAAGGCAGCCATGTAGGCAATGTAGCAGACCTGGACTCGGCCTTCAAACGCAGCCGTCCCATTACTCCTTCCTACTTTTCCTATGACATCGCCCGTACCTATCAGCAAATAGCGCACAAGCTGCTAAAGGTCTCCGGCAATTATACATTCAGCAACGGCGGCAGGATAGAAGCGCAATTCTCCGACCAACGCAACAAACGGGATGAATACGACATCGACCTCCCCTACTCTACCGATCCCAATATCCTGAAGATGCCGCAGATCAGCTTCCAGATCAGGACGCAGTCCCTGGACCTGCTGTACCACGCGCCGGCACACGACAACTTCTCGGGCATGTACGGCATCTCCGGCGTTACCCAGGGCAATGTCTTCCGCGGTATCCGCTATCTCGTGCCCAATTTCCGGAATTACAACGGCGGCGCTTTTGCCATCGAGCGCTGGTCAAAGGATAAGCTGACCCTGGAGGCGGGGGTGCGTTACGATTACCGTTGGCTGCGCGTGTATCGTATCAACAATACAACCTTAGTAACCTATCACAATACTTCCACCTATCAGAATGTAACAGGCACCGTCGGTGCCTCCTACCGCGTCAATGACAGGCTCTCCTTTACCGCCAACATCGGCAGCGCCTGGCGGGCCCCCAGCGTCAATGAGCTCTACATCGACGGCATCCATCTGAGCGCAGCCTCTTACGAGAAAGGCGATTCCAGCCTCCATTCCGAAAGATCTTACGACTTCACCGTTTCCGGGAAATACGAAAGCGAGCGGTTCCTGGCAGACATTACCCTTTACGACAACATTATCAACGGTTTTATTTATGCCAGACCGTCCCTGACACCCATCACCCTGATCAGCGGCACCTATCCCCTTTTCAACTATACACAGACCGACGTCAATCTGAAAGGAATAGACGCAGAGCTGCGATACAAGATCCTCCGCCGTCTATCCCTGGACAGCAAAATATCCCTGGTGAGAGGCTGGAACAGGACCGTTCATGACTGGCTGATCTTTATGCCCGCCGACAGGTGTGACAATTCCATACGCCTGGACATGGGTGGCTGGGGCGTCACCCGTAGCTGGTATATCAGCACGGGCCTGCTCACCGTATTAAAACAAACCCGCACACCACCCAACAGCGACTATGTCCCTCCTCCCAACGGATATACGCTGTTGAATGCCAGCCTGGGGTTTGAATGGCCCTGGAAAAAGCAGCAGCTGAATATCGATCTGGCGGGGTATAACCTGACCAATGTTGCCTACCGGGATTATCTGAACAAGTTCCGGTATTATGCCGACGACCTGGGCATCAATGTCGTGCTCCGGGCAAGACTGCGCTTTTAACACCCTGGCTCATGCACCGTCATGGGCCGGCCGAACCATGCAATTATTTTATCACATAAAAATCGACAACCATGAACAAAGGTATGCGCCTTACCCTGACTGCGGGGCTGATCATGTTAGCATTCTACGCGTGTAAAAAAGACGAGAAGACTGTATCGCCACCCCTGCCGGGCAACGAGTTCCTCACGTCCGTACGGCTGGTGGCCACCAATACGGCCAATGCTTCCGACGTGCAGGTGGCTACTATCACCGACACGACCATCATCGCTCATCCACCGGACAGCATCAATCATCCCACGCTAAACCTGAAAGCAGGCAGCACCTACACTGTCTCCGTACTTTTTCTCGACGAGACAAAAACTCCGGCGGGAAATGTCACCGATGATATTTACGACCGGCGTAACTATCACCTTATCTGCTTTGACATCACAGGCGGCGCCAACCTGACGGTAGAGAGAACGGACCAGGATACCAACAACCCTCCCCTGCCCATCGGACTGCAGGACAAATTCACCACAGGCGCCGCCAGCACGGGAAAGTTGAACGTGCAATTACGCCATCAGCCAAACGCAAAAAATGGCAGCTGTGATCCCGGCTCTTCGGACGCCGACGTAGACTTCAATATCGTTATCAATTAAACATTTTAAAAATAGTTACGATGAAGAAAATAATCCTGATACTAACTGTACTGGCCGGAGCACTGGCGGCATCCGCGCAATCGACGCCGCAAAAAGAGGTCACGTCCCTGGCGGCCGCGCCAAAATTCGTCCTATCCTTCAACGTGGGAACTGCTATCCCCACGGGCAGCTTTGGCAAGGGGGACTATGCCGATGAGACCTCGGGTTTTGCAAGAACAGGTGGACACTTTAACATCACAGGCACTTATTTTTTAAACAAACATTTTGGCATCGGCGCGTTGATAGGCTACTCCCGATGGGGTTATAAAGGAGCTCAAAGTCTCTCCGACGGCTATAAGGAAGACTCCGGCACCGACAGCACGACCCTCTACCAGCACGGAAGCAACCATGCATGGACCTTTCTCGCCGGACCGTACTACAGGATAGACGCGGGGAAAAAGCTCACCGTCAGCCTGCGGGCGCTGGGCGGGTATACCAACACGCACCTGGCCGGATTCACTATCTTCTACGAGGACTATACGGATAACGCCATGACCCAGCGGGAATCCTCCGGCGGCGCCTTCGCATGGCAGGCAGGAATAGGTCTGGCCTATCATATCACCCCGAGAATATCCGTACAGATCAATGGGGACTACTTTATGAGCAAGCCGGACATCAGCATCAGTTATGACAATTTCATCGTCAACTCAGGCAGGAGATTGAGCTCCTATAATGAGTCCATTGATGGGGTTACTGTTACGGGCGGCATTGTGTATACGCTGTTCTAACTGCAACCAGGTTTTATTCACATAGGCGGCGCCGGGAGAAATTCCGTGCCGTCTTTTTTGTAAATTGCATTTACCGTCAATAAAACCAATATGGAGTTCGGGATAAAATATATAATGGTAACGGACTGGCCTAACCATTGGGATAACCTGGAAAACAATTCTGCGCATTTTACTACCCCCGGCATTAAAGAAGGAGTAGAAAATGGTCCCTGGCCGGACGAAGCCGAAACTTTATTCATTAAACATTCAAACGGAAAATTTGAAAAATGCTGGTACGGCATATCCAAAAACTTCCGGATGAATAAAAGTAAGTCTTCTATATATTAATGATAACCGCGGCAAAGCCGATGGCTTTTTCAAATTCAGGACACTTTCCGTATTAT
>DASZVM010000227.1:0-3416 GCA_035547295.1 Puia sp.
GTATGTCTATCCCTCCGATCAGCGGGTGTGGCTGCTGGGGAGCTCTTTGTGCTATAAAAAAGAGCTTTGGCAACGGCAGCGGTTTGTGGAGAACGATGTGGGCATGGATGGGTTATTTGTTTGGGCGACACCACCAAAGGAGGTGAAGGTGCTGGAGGATCATACGTTCTCTGTCCATATGATACATGCCAGCAACGTTAGTCCCAAAAGGACGGACAGCGGCTGGTGGCATCCTTACCCGGTGGAGGATATCAGCCGTATCGTGAGCAGCGACTGGCATGTGTATGCGAATGGGGCGTTGGTGAAGACTGCCGGTGGGAAAAAGTATGAAGGAATAAGAGAGAAAAAGTATGAGATAAAAAATGTGTTTGCCTGCCTGGTGCATGAAAATGAAGATTGTATCATCGATCTTGTCCGGAACCTGCACTATCATGAACCGGGGGCGACGATACTTCTTTATAATGGCGGGGGAAATGAGGGATTATTAAAGGACCGGTGGCTTTTTGAAAAATTCGGCGCTGTGATCTATCCTTCTCCCAAACCGGTGAAGCATGGGTACTTACATGATTTTGCTTTTTCATGCATGCAGCATGCGGTGGATAATCTTTCCTTTGATACGCTGACCATCGTGGACTCGGATCAACTGCTGCTCCGCGGCGGGTATTCATCTTATTTAGCTTCGTTCCTGCACGACCGGCCAGGGGTCGGCATGTTATCCAGCGCTCCGGCCAGGGTGCATCTCGGTGACAGGCACAACTATGTCGCCTTGCAGGCGTTTAAGGAGATCGATCTCTGGAAACCTTTGCTGCAGACGTTCCCTGAAGGGGAGGAAAAGTTCGTCCATTGGACATTTTGGCCGTCCACGGTATTTACGGCAAAGGCGGTGAAGGATATCTGCAAGATGGTGCGGGAGAACGAATGTTTGAAGAAGATCCTTCGGGAAACAAAGATATGGGCTACGGAGGAGGTCATCCTGCCCACGCTGGTAAGGCTGCTGGGTTATGAGATAGCATTAAACCCCTGCAGCTATGATTTTGTAAAGTACCGGGCTTCTTTTTCCGTCAGGGACATCCAGGTGGCGTTGAGCCGTGCCGATGCTTATTGGGTACACCCGGTGGAGCGGAAATATGAGAACCCTTTACGAAAATGTATCAGACAGGAGTCGGGGCATTATGTTCGACCGGTGGCGGACGCGGGGATGGATGTCTGTGGTACTGGTTTGTTGTCTGCCTATAAGGGGGTGCAGAAGATCAATGGCTGGCTGGAAGAGAAGGAAGCCGATCTGCTGATGGTAATGGTATTAAAGGCCTGCATACAGATGCCGGACCAGCGCACTATCGTGGAAGTGGGTTCTTATGAAGGCAAGTCTACTGTGCTGCTGGGAAGCCTGGTAAAGGAGTTTTTTCCGGATGTGAAAATAGTTTCCATCGACCCTCATGACGGGTTATTGGGTGCCCGGGATCAGGGGCTGGTGTCCGTGGCGCCGTCGTTCAAGCGATTTGTGGACAATTTACAGGCGGCGGGTTTGTCGGACGTGGTGAAAGCCGTACAGAAGCGGACCTGCGATGTTGCCTGGACCGATCCCGTTCTCTTTCTCATCATCGACGGGCTGCATGATTACCCCAGCGTCGCCCGGGATTTCCGGCAGATAGCCCCTTCGGTGATAAAGGGAGGGTATATTGCCTTTCACGATTATGCAGATTATTTTCCCGGGGTGCAGGCCTTTGTCCATGAGTTACTGGAATCGGGTCTTTACCGGAAGGTGGGGAAGGCAGAAAGCCTGATCATTATTAAAAGCATATGAGGTTACCTATCTGGATGTATTGGGAAGGGGATATGCCGGAATGGATCAAGGCATGTCACCGAACTGTCTTTGATCATGGGGAGGATGTGCGGCTGCTTACACCTGCGGGGTTTGATGAGCTCAGGGACCGGGACAGAGACCTCGATCTTTCCCATCTCTGTACCGCTCACCGCGCGGACTTTATACGGGCATTCCTTTTATCGAGGTTTGGGGGCGTCTGGATAGATTCGGATTGTCTTGTCATGCGGTCTCTGCAGCCGTTGATCGACTTATTGGAAGACCATGACTTTATCGCTTACCGGGAACGGGCGGGGAATGTCGCCAATAATTTTATCGGCGCCTGTCAGGGGAGCAGGATCGCACAGGCTTATTATGACGAGGTTTGCGAGATCCTCCGGTCCGGGAGGCCTATCGAATGGCTGACCATTGGATCACAGGCGCTGGGTACGGCTATTCAGCGTGCCGGCGCCAGATGGCGGGAACTGGATGTTTCTTTGATCCAGCCGGTGTGCTGGAGCAAGCCGGATGCATTCTTTGCGAACAGGGACATGGCAGGGCATATGCAGGTGTTCAACGAATCCTCCTTTTGCTATATGCTTTCGGGGAATATGGTGAATGGGTTTGCGGCACAACATCCGGGCAGCGACCTATTGGAGAGGGGATCGTTCTTTAATTTCCTTTTGAAGAAGTCGGCCGACCGGAAATTGCTCTCTTATCTTGAGAAGATCGCATTCAGAAAAAATACGGATGACGACAGGTGGATCATACCGGAGCTGGTAGAACATGATATGTACAAGGTGAAGAGCGTGCTCAGGCAATATGAACCTCCGTATAAAACCTATGTGCTGGATTGCGGCGCGCATATCGGCGCTTTTTCCATCATGTGCTCGCTGTACCTGCGGAATGTGGAGATCTTTTCATTCGAACCCAATCCAGATAGCTTTTATTATCTGAATCAGAATGCCGGCAGATTGCGGAATGTAACGGCTTTTAACAAAGCAGTGGATATAAAGGAGGGGGTGCTACAGCTGTTTGCTCCTGACGATGAAGCCTGGACGGGACGGTGGTCTGTCTCTCCCAATTCCAACCGCAGCATCGACGTGGAAGCGGTGGACCTGAATGCATTTATCAAAAGCCTGGATGGGCCGGTGTTTATATTGAAACTGGACCTGGAGGGACATGAGGAGCTTATCTTAAACGAGTTTTGTGACGAGGCGCTTGCTGCCGTAAAGATCATGGTCATTGAAACCCATCGGGATTGTCTGGATCATCAACGGCTGATGGCATCGGGTTTCCAACTGCTATTCCGGCCGGAGATCAGTACGCACAGACAGTTCATTTATATAAGACAATAGTTATGTCATTTCCGAGATTGCATGTTAATGTTTTTGGCAGGAGGTTCCATACGTTTCATTTTTTTGGTATTACAGGATTTATTGTGGGTGGTCTGCTGGGGGTAGCGCTGTGCCTGATCCTGGGCTTGTCCGTATGGCCCATCCTCCTGATGAGCCTGACGGCCGTGGCTACCTTTTTTTTACTGGCTATCCTTGCCAAGATCATAACGGGAAGAGAGGTGATCGTCTATTATCATCATGAGATCGGGATACTGATC
>DASZVM010000228.1:0-6049 GCA_035547295.1 Puia sp.
CCAAGCCGTCTCTCCATCTCAGCATCCAGCTGCGGCAGCCTTTTCCTTTCGATAAGGAAGCTGCTGAGGGCAGCGATCTCCTTGAACAGATGATGCCTGCTCAGCGCCGCGCCAAGGTAATCCTTGCCGGTGCTGCCTCCCGTCCCGATGCGGGTGCCGATCATACGATGTACCATGCTCATATGCCTGTAACGCCAGGTACTCAGCTGCTCGTCTATTTCCAGCAGCTGATTCAGCACCTGGAAGGGCAGCTGCAGGATGGGGTACCCCCGGTAAAGCATGATGAACAACGCCGCCCGGCAGGCAGAAGGAGAAAGCGACCGGCCCTCGCCGGATGCCCCCTCCGGTGAGACATCCCCGAAGAATACTTTGTCAAAAAGCCCGAGGTTGGACCGCTCATTGTCGGCTAAAGATTCCAGGTAGCGTTGTCTGTAGACCGTCCAGAACTCATCGCCAAAAGGCATACGCTCCAGCCAGTTGTTCACCAGTTGAAGAAGGGACGGTTGCCCTTCAGCCGTCCTGATGACATCGATCTCCGGCTGACGCAGCTGAGAGATGTAGTATTCCTTTCCATAACGATGCTCGAACTTAAGTCCCAGCCGGGCTTCCAGCAATTTGAACTGCCAGCTCTGGAAGCCGGAAGCAGGCCGGAGCATATCCCGGAAGTCCAGGAAATCCATGGGGGTCATGGTCTCCATGATGTCGATCTGATGCACCAGCACTTTCAGGATGGTCCCGCAACGGGCCAGACGATGCACTACGGTCTGCAGCTCGGGGGAATCGTCATTGAGGGAAGGCTGCCGCATGATATGGATCACGGAGTCCGTCTCGAACAAAAGCTGCTTGAACCAAAGCTCATAGGCCTGGTGGATGACGATGAACAGCATCTCGTCATGGGCCGGCTCTCCCCGCCTGAAACTCTCGGGGTCCTGTGCATCCAGGATCTTGCTCAACTGCAGGTAATCGCTATAATGGACGTCGTTTGACATATTTCACAGGAATTCATAACCGATGTCACGTCTGTAGTAAATGCCTTCATAATAGATCTTTTCCAATACATCCCTCGACTTGTCGACGGCCTCGTAGACAGTGTCGGCAAAAGAAGAGACGCACAGGACGCGCCCTCCGCTGGTCAGCACCTGGTCTTTTTCCCTGCGGGTGCCCGCATGGAACAACAGGCTGTCCTCGGACAAAGGCTCTTCCAGACCCGTAATGGGAAGACCCTTTTCATAGCTGCCGGGATAGCCCCCGCTGACAGCTACGATGGTACAGCAGATGCGGGGATCCATTTCGATCTTCACCTTGTCGAGACCTTGTTCGGCCACCGCCTGGAAAAGCGCCACCAGGTCGTTCTTCAAACGGGGCATCACCACCTCCGTCTCAGGATCACCCATCCGGCAATTGTATTCGATGACAAAGGGGTCTTCCCCCACCTTGATGACACCGATAAAGATGAACCCTTTGTAATCGATATCCTCTTTCGCAAGCCCTTCCACCGTAGGAATGATGATCCGCTGCGTTACCTTGGACATAAAGACATCATCCGCGAAAGGTACGGGACTGACGGCCCCCATCCCCCCCGTGTTGGGGCCTTTGTCTCCTTCACCCACCCGCTTGTAGTCCTTGGCTTCCGGCAAAACCACGTAATGACGTCCATCCGTCAGCACAAAAACGGACATTTCGATACCCGACAGGAACTCCTCGACGACGACCTTGCTGCCCGCCTCACCAAACTTTCCCTGCAGCATCAGCTCGAATTCCGCCACCGCCTCGATGTGGTTCTGACAGATGACTACCCCCTTGCCGGCGGCCAGTCCGTCCGCCTTTAATACGATGGGCAGGGAATGTTGCTGCAGATAGGCGATGCCTTCGGCGGAATTGCCGGTGTCAAACTCCCGATAGCCGGCAGTAGGTATATTATGGCGTTCCATGAACTTCTTGGAAAAGGCCTTGCTGCCTTCCAGCAGCGCCCCCTTTGCAGAGGGACCGATGACAGGGATCTTTTGCAGAACAGCATCCGCGGCAAAGAAATCCACGATACCCTTTACCAGGGGCTCTTCCGGCCCTACGACCACCAGTCCGATGCCTTGTTTGGTGCAAAATTTCCGGATGCCTTCGAAATCCACAGGAGAAAGATCGACATTGGTGCCGCATTCAGCCGTGCCGGCATTTCCCGGAGCAATGAACAGTGAAGAGCAGAGACTGCTGCCGGCAAGCTTCCAGGCCAGCGCATGTTCTCTACCACCAGAGCCTAACAGTAAAATATTCATGGGTCTAATTTGTGATCATAAGATTATATAAGTCCTGTTCATAAGGTGGCGGGCGGGGCAAATTTAAGGTTTTGTCCATTAAATGACTGTCCGGGCAGGAAGTATGGGATTTATCTGTATTTTAGGCGCCAATAAATCATCGAATGAGTTCACCGACCACCCGGAGCGGCAAGCACCCCAAGGCATTGTACGTCCTTTTTCTGACGGAAATGTGGGAACGTTTCGCTTACTATCTCATCGCCGGCATACTTTTTCTCTATCTGTTCGATAGCAGGCTGAAAGGCGGCAAAGGCATGGATGCCGGCACTGCCGCTGACCTCACCGGCAGCTTTATCGCCCTGATCTGGCTGCCTCCGTTCATAGGAGGGCTCATCGCCGACCGCTATCTGGGTTATATCAAGTCTATTTTCATCGGTGGGTCCCTCCTGGCCGCGGGATATCTGGGTCTTACCCTGCCGGGAGATACGGCCATGTATGCCTCCCTGGGCCTGATCATTGTCGGCAACGGCTTTTTTAAGCCGAACATCAGCACCCTGCTGGGCAATATCTACAACCGGGAAGACCTGAAACCGTTGAAGGACAACGCATACAATATCTTTTATATGGGCATCAACATCGGCGCCCTGCTCTGCAATTTCGTGGCCGCTTATCTCCGCAATAAATACGGCTGGGGATACGCTTTCGGCGCGGCAGGCATCGGAATGATCATCGCCCTGATCACCTTCGGGCTTAACCTGTCAAAGGTGCGGGAAGGGAATGTGCTGAAGCCGGCCCAGCCGGAAGATATGCCTTTGTCCAAAATATCCCTTTATGTCTTCGTCCCGGCCATCATTGCCGCCATCATAGGCTTTTATGTACCCTCCCGTTTGTTTCATACGACCCTGATGGGCAAACCGTCCAACGACGCCTTTGTCTTTGCCTGCATCCCGGTCATCGGCTATTTCGTCTCCATCTGGATCAAGGCCAAAGGAGAGGATAAAAAAGGCATCGGCGCGTTGTTGTTCATCTTTGCCGCCTCTGTCATCTTCTGGTCATTGTACTATCAGAATTTTACAGCGTATACGCTTTGGACGGAACGCCATACGGACAGGACATTGAATTCCCCGTTCATTGGCAAGATAGCCGACCATATGGGTTTGCTCCAAACGGTGAACACGACGCCCCGGGAAACGGACAAAGTGGACGACCATCTGATGCCTGTCATGGATGACAGCGGCCATCCGGTAAGGACTATGGGCCCGGACCCTTATTATAATAATGTACCACGGGAACAGTGGCCTCCGCCAGGCCGGGAGCAGAAGCTGGCCAACGCAGAACTATATCAGTCCATCGGGCCTTTATTTATCGTAACGCTTACCCCATTGCTGGTACTGATATTCGGCTGGCTCAGGAAAAAAAGAAGGGAACCGACGACACCCGGCAAATTCGGGATCGCCCTGTTTATCTCGGGCCTATCCTCCCTATGGATGGTATTTGCCGTACTTTCCGTTCCCTCCATCTATCATTATAAGGTATCCCCGGCATGGCTATGGGGCACCTATTTCCTGGTGACGGTGGCTGAGATATTCCTAAGCCCTATGGGTCTGTCGCTGGTGTCCAAGCTGGCCCCCCCGCGCCTGACCTCCCTGCTGATGGGAGGCTGGTTCCTCACGATGTCGCTGGGTGGAAAATTTGCCGGGCTGATGACCAGCTCCTGGGACAAGTTCTCCGATAAGAAGATATTCTTTCTGGTATGGTTTATTGCCGGCACGATCGGGAGCATCCTGATCTTCAGCCGTATTAAATCCCTGAACCGCATCGTCCGCGAAAAAACGGGCGAAGCCTAACCTCAAAAAAAATTCAGTATGGCCGAGAAGAAGTTCCAACCTTTTGTCAGTGCCGAGACCCAAATGAAGGAGTTCACGTTCAAGGCCCTGCTGATGGGCAGCATCTTCGGGATCCTTTTCGGCGCCTCCACCGTATACCTTGCCCTGAAAGCGGGTCTGACCGTATCGGCCTCCATCCCCATCGCAGTGCTTGCCATTACCCTGGGCCGGAAATTATTCAGGACCACCATCCTGGAGAACAATATTATCCAGACCACCGGCAGCGCCAGCGAAAGCATCGCAGCAGGCGTGGTATTCACATTGCCGGGATTCCTTTTCCTCTCTACCGCGGAATCCGGTAACTATTTTAATTATGCCGTCATCTTCATCCTGTCCATCTTCGGCGGCATCATGGGGACATTATTGATGATCCCCCTGCGTCGCAGCCTTATCGTAAAAGAGCATGAGACCCTGCCCTATCCCGAAGGAACGGCCTGCGCCTCGGTGCTGATCGCGGGGGAAAAAGGGGGCAGCTTTGCAAGGACGGCCTTCCAGGGACTTGGTTTCGCCTTTGTATATGCCCTGTTGCAGAAAATGTTCAGGGTCATCGCCGAAACGCCTCTTTTCGATACGGTGAAAAACAAATCTTTGAACAGCATCTTCCCTTCTGCGCAGGTTTCCGCCGACATCACACCAGAATACATGGGGTTAGGATACATTGTCGGACCCAGGATCGCGGGAGTACTGGTAGCCGGCAGCGTGTTGAGCTGGCTTGTGATGCAACCTCTCCTGGCTTCACTGGTGAGCCCGTTGACCATCGCCCTGCAGGAAGTAAAGCTGGGCATGCTGAAGGACATCCAGACAGCAGGCGGCGCAGGCGGCTGGGACCCCATCACCAAAACCTTTGCCGACCCGGCATCTGCCATCTACAGGGCCTATATCCGGCAGATCGGCGCCGGGGCCGTCGCCATGGGCGGTCTGATCACCCTTATCAAGACCATACCCACCATCGTATCCTCCTTTAAGGAAAGCATCGGCTCCGTAAAGGAAAAAGGTGCGGACAGCCGCGTGCGTACAGAACGTGACCTTAGCCTGAAAGTCGTTTTGTTCGGCAGCATCGGCCTGGTCATACTCATCGCCTGTCTGAACATCATCCCCGGAGATAACTTCTTTAGCCGTCTGCTCATCGGTGCGCTGATCCTGATCTTCGGCGCCTTTTTTGTGACGGTGGCTTCCCGTATCGTGGGCCTCATCGGGTCTTCCAACAGCCCTGTCTCCGGCATGACCATCGCCACCATCATGGGCACCTGTCTCATCTTCCTGGCCGTAGGCTGGGGAGGAAAAGGATATGAAGCGATGGCCCTGGTCGTAGGCGGTATGGTATGTATTGCCGCTTCCACCGCAGGAGGCACCTCTCAGGACCTTAAGACCGGCTTTCTGATAGGCGCCACACCCCGTTATCAGCAGCTGGCGCTTTTCGTAGGGATCATCGTTTCCGCATTAGCCGTGGGCTTTACTATCAAAATACTGGATATCCCCAATGCAGACCTGCAGGCCCAGGGATTCAAACATGCAATCGGCACAACCTACAGCGCTCCCCAGGCTACCCTGATGGCCACCCTTATAAAAGGCATCCAATCCAAGAACCTGGACTGGAACTTCGTGCTGGCAGGAGCCTTTCTCGCACTGGTTGTCGAGCTGTGCGGTGTCCGGGCGCTTAGCTTTGCCATCGGCGTATACCTGCCCCTGTCCACCACGCTGCCTATCTACATCGGAGGCATGATCCGCGGGTTCGCCGATAAGACAAAAAGGAAAAGAGGCCTGGCTACAAAAGAAGGAGAAGAAGATCTTGAAAGGGGGAACCTCTTCGCTACAGGCCTGGTGGCCGGCGGCGCCCTTATGGGCGTGATCTTCGCTTTCCTGAACATACCGGATAAAGTGGTCGCCTTTCTGAAAAAAGTAAGTGTGGAAGCG
>DASZVM010000229.1:0-7117 GCA_035547295.1 Puia sp.
GACCAGGTAGGCTGGAAATACACCCGGGAAACAGCACCCAGAGGCAAAGCGGTTTATAACACCACCCTGGACGGCTATGGGAACTACGGCCACACGTTTGGCGACAAGCTCACGGACAAGGAAAGGAAGGCAGTTATCGAATATCTGAAGACGTTGTAACCGGCTTTTTATCTTCAAAAAGGCTATTGTTTTTTCTGAATCACATACAGCATATCCCCCTCCTTTTCGTATGGGATGAAAAACCGGGGTGAGTAGGAGCCTGTCATTATTTTACTTGCATAAAATGTATGGCTCACCGAAAATTCTTTGGCATTGTCACCGTCCATCAAAAAGGTCAGGTAGGTCTTAAATTGTACAGGGCTGGAAGATGCTTCATAAGTATACAATTTGTAGGAGTTGGTACCCACGCCCTTTCGTGTTGCTTTGAGGGACTCCGGACTGCCTGTAAGGTGATCCCGGGCCACGGGGCCGGATACCACCAGGTCCAGGGATTTGCTGATATTGCTATGGGGTGGAATAAAATCCATTCCTTCGGGTAGGCTGAAAGAGCCTGCTATGCTGCCGGAAGTGGTATAGCTCCTTGGGGAGGTAAAATAGCTCCTTTGGGTCCCGGAAACAAATGCCCCGGACATTTGCACATTGGTCTGATAAAGGCTGGCGGCATTGCCCCTGTCGATGAGAGCGGACTTCTTCCAATTGATATACATGGGTTTGTCCATCTTGTTTGTGATAGACATCCTGATGGGGCCTCCATAGCCGTTAAAACAGTATATCAGCTCGAGCGTATCGTTCTCCCAGACAAAGGCTTTCAATGTGTCTTTTGTAACTTCGCGTGAATCAAGGGTGATATATTGCCAGGTAGGGACGCAGGAGCTGAAATACATCAGCATGGACAGTACGGTGATCAAGGTTAACGGGCGCATGGGATTTTTGTTTTAAATTATATATTGATTGACTATTTTTCCAGCCGCAGGATTGCTTTCAATTAAAAATTAATACTGGTCTTAAAACAGGATTAAATCAACGATGTTAAAAGTGATTAAAGGCTGATGAGCGGGGAACGAAATATGACATTACAGGAAACGCCGGGATATAAGACCATCTTAAACTGGCTGTCGGCAGGCGGCCGTCAGCCCTTTTCTTTCCAGGAAGAAGCCTGGGCCCATATCACGGCCGGCCGGTCGGGTCTTGTAAATGCCCCTACGGGCTGTGGCAAGACCTTTTCCGTATTCCTGGGGGCGCTGATAGATTTTATCAACCGGCATCCGGGGGATCACCGTACCAGGAGTGGTAATGGGTTGCAGTTATTGTGGGTCTCTCCTTTACGGGCGCTGGCAAAAGATATCGGCCGCGCCATGGAAGAGGTCATCGCAGAATTAGGGATGCAATGGAAGGTGGGCATACGAAACGGGGATACGGAGATCAGCGAACGGCAGAAGCAAAAACGCAGGATGCCCGAAGTGCTGATCATCACACCCGAAAGCCTTCATCTCCTGCTGGCGCAAAAAGGTTATCACGAGGTTTTCAAACATTTGAAGATCATCGCCGTCGACGAGTGGCACGAGCTGCTGGGCAGCAAAAGGGGCGTACAGGTGGAGCTGGCCGTTTCCCGGATCGTGGGGGTAAAGAAGGGTGATTGCGCGGTGGTCGGTATCAGCGCCACCATCGGCAACCTGGAACAGGCCAGGGATGTGCTGCTGGCATCATTACAACCTTATGGGCAGCAGCGTGTCGACTGGGATTTTATCGTACGGGCCAACATCCACAAGAATATTCATGTCGAATCCATCTTCCCGGATGAGATAGAAAAATATCCCTGGGCAGGACATCTGGGGCTGAAACTGATCCTGAAGGTATTGCCCATCCTGGAACAGAGCCGAACTACGCTGATCTTTATCAATACCCGTGGCATGAGCGAAAGATGGTACCAGTCCCTGCTGGACGTCGCTCCCGACCTGGCCGGCGCCATCGCCCTTCACCATGGTTCCGTCGACATGGCCCTTCGCAACTGGGTGGAAGAAGCCCTGCATGAAGGCAAGCTGAAAGCTGTGGTGACCACGGCCAGCCTCGACCTGGGCGTAGATTTCCGGCCCGTGGAGATGGTGATCCAGGTTGGCAGCCCCAAAGGCGTCGCCCGATTTTTACAACGGGCCGGCCGCAGCGGCCACCAGCCGGGAGAAGTAAGCAAGATCTTTTTTCTGCCCACGCATTCGCTGGAATTGATGGAGGCCGCGGCCTTAAAGGCCGCCATGAAGATGGGGCTCATCGAAAGCCGTGATCCCATGCTGCTCTGCTTCGATGTGCTGATACAATATCTCTCCACCCTGGCGATCTCGGAAGGTTTCTATCCGGACGAGCTCTTTACGGAATTGAAGTCCACGTACTGCTATGCCGACATGACAGAGGACGAATGGAATGAGATCCTTCACTTTATTACCGCCGGAGGATCGGCCCTTCATCAATACGACGAATTCAAAAAAGTAGAGGTAATGCCGGACGGTCTCTTTAAGATCAATAGCCGCAGGATCGCCATGCGGCATCGCCTGCACATCGGGACCATCGTCAGCGACGCCATGTTAAAAGTGCGTTTTGTCACCGGCGGGTATGTCGGCGTCATCGAGGAGTATTTTATCTCACGTCTTTCACCCGGGGATGTTTTCACGCTGTCGGGAAGGAACCTTGAATTTGTCATGATCAAGGACATGACGGCATTGGTGCGGAAGTCGAATGCAAAGAAAGCCATCGTCCCCAGTTGGAACGGAGGCCGTATGCCCTTGTCAGCCAACCTGGGCATGATGCTGCGCAAAAAGCTGGACGAGGCGGCGGATATGCTGGCTGCGAGCGATGAGCTACGTGGTGCGAACGGTGAGCCACAAGCTACGAGCCATGAGCCGCGAGCTGTGAGCCGGCACGTAGATATAGAATTACAGGTATTGAAGCCTCTCTTCGAGCTGCAATCCCGCCTGTCCTATATGCCCCGGGAAAATGAATTGCTGATCGAGCAGATCGAGACAAAGGACGGTTTTCACCTTTTTGTATATCCCTTCGAAGGCAGGCTGGTACATGAAGCCATGGCAGCGCTGCTGGCATACCGCATCAGTCGCGAGACGCCCATCAGCTTTTCTTTTGCCATGAATGACTATGGGTTCGAGCTGTTGAGCGATCAACCCATCCCCATCGACGACACGAATGTATACGAGCTGTTCAGCCCGGAGGATCTTACGGCCGACATACAGCGCAGCGTCAACAGCGCCGAAATGGCCAGACGGAAATTCCGTGACATTGCCGTCATCGGGGGGCTTATCTTCCAGGGGTATCCGGGTGAACACAAGAAGACGAGACACCTGCAATCGTCCGCGTCGCTGCTTTTCAACGTCTTCACCGAATACGACCCGGACAATTTACTGATCCGCCAGGCTTACAATGAAGTGATGGACCAGCAAATGGAGGAAGTACGCCTAAGGAATATGCTGGAAAGGATACAAAAAGGAAAGGTCGTTCTCCGCTGGCCCAAACAGCTGACCCCTTTCTGTTTCCCTCTCAAGGTGGACAGCATGCGGGAAGATCTTTCTTCGGAGAAATTAGAGGACAGGGTAAAAAAGATGCAGGCGCAATTGCGATGACAGCCAATAAACAACAATATGATCAAAAAGCTCCTATTACCATTACTCTTTGTGCTCATTATCATCCAATTCATCCGGCCGGCGGAAAACCATTCAAACAAGCTGTCCGCCAACGACATCACGCTGCATTACTGGATGCCGGACACCGTACGTGAGATACTAAAGCAAAGCTGCTACGATTGCCACAGCAACAACACCAACTATCCATGGTACAACCGTATCCAGCCTGTTGCATGGTGGCTGAACAGCCATGTCCGGGAAGGGAAAAGGGAGCTGAATTTCTCGGAATTTGCTGCCTATACCCCTGCCAGACAGATACGCAAGCTAAAGAACACTGCCCATGAGGTGGAGGAGAGCGGCATGCCATTGAACAGCTATCTCTGGATCCATATCGATGCCGCCCTGGACAAGGGGAAAAAGAATATCCTGATCTGGTGGGCAGACAGCCTGCGGACCATCATCGCCCGGGACAGCGGCCGTGTGGCGGCAATTCCTGGGCCAGGCGCACGGTAGATCTTTACCTGGCAGTGAATCCGGCCGTTCATCCGCTGCTTGTAAATTGGGCATATTGGTGTACGTTTGCAGGTGTTATGACCGCTCCGTTCTCACACCGTATCAAAGGTCAGCAGTTGTGGCTGTCGCCTGAGCGTTGCATTTTCTGGGAAGAAGAGAAAGCGCTTATTTTATCCGATCTTCATTTTGGCAAAACGGGACATTTCCGCAAGTCGGGGATCGCAGTGCCGCCGTCCGTTTACCGGGAAGACCTTCACCGGCTGCTGACACAGATACAGTACTTCCAGCCACAGCAACTGCTGATCGTTGGCGATCTCTTTCACAGCCGGGAGAACCAGGAGCTGACGCTTTTCCGGCGCTGGCGGGAAGATCTGCCCCATCTGGCCGTCCGGCTGATCAAGGGTAATCATGATATCCTGGAAGAGGGCTGGTATGCAAACGCAGGCATCACGGTTCATACAGAACAGCTGCACATCGGGGATTTCGCCTTTATTCACGATATTACGGAACAGAAAGAATGCAAAGCCTACTGCTTTTCCGGGCACATCCACCCGGGGGTATGGATCAGCGGAATGGGTAAGCAGGCCCTGCGTTTTCCCTGTTTTTATTTTGGAGAGGACTATGCCGTGCTGCCTGCTTTTAGCCGGTTTACAGGCACCGCCTCCATCGACCCCTCTCCCAATGCCAGCGTATTCGCTATTTTGCCACCCAGCCCTGCCGAACGCCAACATATCCCCAGAGGCCGCGGGCGTCAGACTGAAGGAGCCCTGCCGGCCCCTTCGGCAGCCGGCAAGCCAAGGGCAGGCAGCATCCTCCGGCTTCAATGATCACGCAATCCATGCAGCCACAATGATCCATGACAGGTAAACGACTCCATATAGCTTACGACCCTATCTATGCCCATCCTCTGCCAGAAGGCCACCGCTTTCCCATGCTGAAATACGAGCTCATCCCTGAGCAGCTGTTGTACGAAGGCGTCATCACAACGGGCGATCTGTTTACACCCGCCCCCTGTCCGGAAGATATCGTGCTGCTCACCCATACCAGGGAATACCTGGACAAGCTGCTGCACCAGGGACTTTCCCCGAAGGAGCAACGTCATATCGGTCTTCCACAATCGCCTTTATTGACACAGAGAGAGCTGGTGATCACCCAGGGAAGCATCGACTGTTGTCATCATGCCGTCAGCAATGGCGTGGCGCTGAATGTCGCGGGAGGCACTCACCATGCTTTTGCGGACAGAGGCGAGGGTTTTTGCCTGCTGAATGATTTTGCCGTGGCTGCAAACTATCTGCTGCACAAGGGAATGGCCGAACGCCTGCTGATCATCGACCTGGATGTCCATCAGGGCAACGGTACGGCAAAGCTT
Source organism: Puia sp. (assembly GCA_035547295.1). GTDB lineage: Bacteria > Bacteroidota > Bacteroidia > Chitinophagales > Chitinophagaceae > Puia. The sequence goes on from DASZVM010000229.1 coordinate 5,506, forward strand.
TTTGAACAGGAGTCCCGGGTATTCACCTTTAGCATGCACGGCCGTCATAACTACCCTTTCCATAAAGAAACATCGGATCGGGATATCCCCCTGGAAGACGGGACGGGGGATGATGTCTATCTTTCTGTTTTGCGGGAAAACCTGCCGGTGTTGATTGACCGGGTGCGGCCACAGCTGGTGTTTTATCTGTCAGGCGTGGATATATTGGCCTCCGACCAGTTCGGAAAGCTAAAAGTCTCTCTCGCCGGATGCAGGAAAAGAGATGAAATGGTATTCACCGCCTTGCAGAGCAAAGGCATTCCCTGTGTCGTGGCCATGGGCGGTGGTTACTCGGCCGACATAAGGGTCATCGTAGAGGCCCATTGCCAAACCTTTAAAACCGCAAAAGAAGTATATGGACTGTAGGTCTACGCCCCACTGCCGGCGGGCGCTTTAAAGACGGCCCTCTCTATGGGAGCATGACTGATGGAGGTGGCGGTATAGGTGATGGTCTTTCTTTTATAGGTGTACTCATATTTCAGCACGAGACCGGGGACTGCCGAAAAAGCCGGCTCAAGAAAGGAAAAAGCCGGCGCCTGGATGGCCGTCGTATACCAGGCCGTTATTACCCGGCCATTCTTCAAAGTGACAATGGCTTTTTTACAGCTGAAATGCAACACTTCCGTCGTATCTTCCGTGAGCTTGCAGACAGCGCCCGCATATTTCTTATTGTACTTTTTCCATTCTTCCTCCGTCAGCCGGGTAACGTATTTATCCTTGCCGGATTCTTTTACGACGATAAAGCTTTTCGCCTGATCTCCCGCTGCCGTCATAAATATGCTTTGTATCCGCATCAGCGAAACAAGCCTGATCCTCGCCTGTCCGCCCGTTGCAAAAAGCGTTTCAACCCCTCCGTTATACGTTTCCGCCAGGCCCAAGTCGCCGCCTTTTCCGGATGCGACCGAAATAGACCAGGAGACCGTAATATCTTCTGATAATGGGCTTTCCACCCCTACTGCCGAGGCCCCTCCACCGGCTTTCAGGGCGTCCTGCGGGAAGGTCACCAGCATAAATAATATTACTATATAAAAGAAACGGTGCATTATAAAAGTTTACGCTATCTGAAAATAAACTCCGCCAGGTCCATGGGGTCCAGCGGATTGCTCTTACCCTTGTCAAACCGTTTCTGGTCCTTCTCTTTCCAATTGTCCAACCTTCGTTTCATTCTCCTCGCCTTCCTTGCAGGCTTGCCGTTGGGCAGGACCTCATAGGTCTGCTTCATCATGCTCAGCATGTTCTTCGAAACATACAGATGGGTGTACTGATCGATATTTATTTTCAGTGGTTTATCTATGCTGCGGGTAAGGTACGCCGGTACGTCCTGATAGGCAAAGCTGGTAAAGGTGACCAGGAGATCGTTGTCGGTGGCGGAAAGCGTTTGTCCTTCAATGGAAAAGACGGGACGCACGCTGATCTTATCACCAGCCGAGGGGCGGGTGTCTGCCGGCGCCTCAATCGCCAGTGCGTGCGAAGTATCCTTTTTCAGGAGCGTATCCCCCGTAAGGGAAGCCGGCCCTTGTTGTATCACTTCTTTTCCTTTATTATTTACCGCCATAGCACGCGGCCCTGCAGC
>DASZVM010000230.1:0-6086 GCA_035547295.1 Puia sp.
TTCAGCTTTTGTAAGGCGCATTCGGCCAGCTTTGCGGTGGAGAGTTATCAAAGCCTTTATCTGAAGACGTACTACCCGATGGAGTTCGCGGTAGCGGTGATCAATAATTTCGGCGGCTTTTATAGCCGGGAGCTGTATTTCTACGAGCTGATGAAGACGGGCGCAAGGGTGCATCCGCCCTGTGTCAATAACAGTGACCAATTCACCAATATTTCCGGAGAAGATGCGCATGTCGGTTTCGTACATGTGAAAGGGTTGGAACAGTCTGTGATCGACAGGATACTGGAAGCGCGCCGGCATGGGGGGCCTTATTTGAGTGTAGCGAATCTTATAGAACGTACGGGCATTACGGCGCAACCTTTGGAAACGCTGATCCGCGTGGGCGCGCTCCGTTTCACGGGGAAAAGCAAAAAAGAGCTGCTGTGGGAAGGGGACTTTGTACAGAAGAACACGCGGAGGCTGGTTCCTGCGCATCAAGCGTTGTTTAAGGAGGAGCCTATGACGCTGACGTTGCCTGAACTGCCGGCCTATTCCCTGGATGATATCTATGATGAAGTAGAGCTGCTGGGATTCCCGGTACGGGACCCGTTCATCCTGGTAGATGACGATCCGGTCAGGTATGTACCGGCAAGGGAGCTGTCCCGGCATGCGGGCAAGGTGGTCACGGTGCTGGGGTACCATATCACCCATAAGCCGGTGCGGACAATAAAGGGTGAAACAATGAGCTTTGGTACCTTCCTGGATGTGAACAAGGATTGGATCGATACGGTGCATTTTCCTCAAGTGCATGCGGCGCAACCGCCGAATTCGGGGTTCTACAGGATCACGGGAAAGGTGATAGAGGAATTTGGTGTGTACAGTCTCGAAGTAGTAAAAATAGAAAAGGCGGGTATAAAAAGCAGAATGTATCAGCAGAATTGACCATTGAAGCAATCATTTTTGAAATTATGTTCCTAGATCCGAAACGTCATATTGCTCATTTCGACCTGGATGCCTTTTTTGTGTCGGTGGAATGTCTGAAAGATCGCCGGTTAAAAGGTAAGCCACTGATCGTGGGCGGGTCGGGAGACCGGGGAGTGGTAGCGGCCTGTAGCTATGAGGCGAGAAAATTCGGTATTCATAGCGCGATGCCGGTCAAGCTGGCCCGGCGGCTTTGCCCGGAAGCAATTATTATCCGGGGGGACATGGAATCCTATGCCAAACATTCACGCATCGTCACGGAGATCATCCGGGAGAACGTCCCTTTATTCGAAAAAGCCAGCATCGACGAGTTCTACATCGATCTCTCCGGGATGGACAAATTCTTCGGCTGCAGCCGGTTCTCACACAAGCTGCGGGACTCCATCCTAAAAGACAGCGGTCTGCCCGTATCCTACGGTCTGGCCAGCAACAAGCTTATCAGCAAGGTGGCCACGGGTGAGGCAAAACCCAACGGACAGATAGAGATACCTTTTGGACAGGAAAAGAATTTCCTGGCCCCATTAAAAGTAAACAAACTGCCGGGGGTAGGCCAGGAGACAGCGGCCAGGCTGATACGAAGGGGTGTGGAGACGGTGCGGACCCTGGCTGCCATCCCCATCGAGATGATGGAAACGATGCTGGGTAAGAATGGCATCGATCTTTGGCGAAAAGCCAATGGACTGGACGAATCTCCCATTATCCCTTACCGGGAGCAGAAGTCTATCTCCACCGAACGGACCTTCCAGACAGACACCATCGATCTGAAGTTCCTGCATGCCGAGCTGGTGCGGATGACGGAAACCATCGGTTTCGAGCTGCGGTCGCAGAACAGGCTGACAGGCTGTGTGACGGTGAAGCTTCGCTATTCCAATTTCGATACAGAGGTACGGCAGAAGGTGATCGATTATACGAACGAGGACCTGGTGCTGTTAAAGACTGCCCGGGAGATCTTTGATAAACTATACGACCGGCGGCTGCTGATACGGCTGCTGGGGATACGGTTCACAAAGCTGGTGCCCGGCAATTACCAGATCAAACTATATGAGGACACCCAGGAAATGATCAACCTCTATCAGTCGATCGACTCTATCAAACGGCGCTATGGAGAAGGTCTGCTGATGCGGGCAGCAGGCATGAAAAAGAAAAAGGAGGTCATGAAAAAAGCCTAAATTGGGTTGATGTACAACCCATTTCCCCTGCTCACAAAAGGTATGCTGGATGATCAGATCGCCAAAGGCAAATGCTGGTTTGTCAGACAATCCTTTGCCCGGGGCATGGAGGGCCGGCTAAGAGGAGCTTTTTTGATACGGGGTTACCAGGAGGAGGAAGAAGACCTGGTGGGGCAGCACATGACTGCGCTCAGCAAAGACCGAAATGCCTTTTTATATGATGTGACAGTACCGGACCATGTGGAGAGATTGCGGGTCGCGGCAGGTCAGCCTTTTGGATACAAGGTCTTTTATGCAGCCAAAAAAGGAGTGGACTGGAAGCCCCCTGCACTCTACCAGCAGAAGATAAGAGGTTATATCAACCGGCATCATGCGAACTGGCGGGCTCAGAACGAGGGCGGGAAAATAGAAGTGGGACTGTATGAAGTATTCGGGGAACTTTTTATTAAGTTTAGCCATGACCGTGAAGAGGATACGATCCCGTTTGAAAGGATCGAGATGTACTAAAATTATTACCATGTGTCTTGACATCGCTTTTTATTCCGCCTTGCAACTAATAGACAATTATTTTCCCGACCTGACCCATGACGGAGAGATCAGCTTCGACCTGGACATGGGCATGCATTTTCTTGCCCTGGGATACAACAGGTACCCTGTCATTACATTTGAGAACAATCGCTACCATCGGAAATATTTTGAATGGGGCATCATCGCCGAATACATGGACACCCCGGAAAAGATCAGGGATATGCGAAAATCCATGGTCAATGCCAGGAGCGAAAAGATACTGGGAGACAAACGTTCATTCTGGAACAGGATCAGGAGTAAACGTTGTCTGATACCCGTCACGGGTATCTATGAACACCGGGAGATCAATGGCTGGAAGAATAAAGTGCCGTATCATGTCACGTTGAAAGACAGATCGATGTTCTGCATACCGGGTCTCTACCATTATAATACCAAGCTGCCGTCCGACCCCGAGACGGGCGAAGTACGGGGGATGTTCACGCTCATTACCCGCAGCGGCAACGAGGTCATGCGACAGATACACAACGGCGGCGCCAATGCTTTCCGGATGCCCCTGTTCCTGCCAAAGGAAATGGAGATGGAATGGCTGAAGCCTGATCTGACGGATGAGCAGATAGGGAAGATCCTGGATTATGAGATGCCTTCAGACCAGGTAGTCCCCACGCCGGTGTTCAGCATACGGGGTAGGAGCCCCCGGCCGGATGGGAAGCCAAAGAATGCGCCGTATGCGTACCCGGACCTGCCGCCCCTGGGGCGTGATGAAGGGATGGTGCAAAAAGGATTGTTTTAAAGATGGTTTAGGGTTCAGGGTGGTCTATTTATAGTTATACGTATAGGTTTTTAACTAAATGTGACGATTATTTTCCGTAACTTTATAACTCACCAAACAAAAAGGAGGTATTCATGCAATCTACAGATAAATCATGGACGCCTTCGGTTAATGTCTATTAACTGAGCTCGTCCAAAAAATAATCTGCTGGCAATTGCGCCAGATGGAGGCTGTCTCATCGAGATGGCCTCTTTTTTATTAGTTGGGGTTCCCATAGAGAGCTATACCAGACCAAAAAAAGGGATGATGATGTTTTTCTCTGATGGTGCGTCTTGCTTCATTCAGCGCCCAACTGATCTTTCCTGAATTCAGCCGTGTATAGAAATCTGTAAAAAGTTCGGCTGTTGTCTTATCATCTATTTCCCAGTCTGTCAATAATATATGAGCAGTTCCAGCACCGAGGAACGAACGAAGGAATCCAATTGGCTCGGAGCCTGGGAGCAGAGAGTTGATACCTGTTTGACAAGCGCTGAGGCTCACCAATGATAGTTTTGTTAGATTGCTGTCGATAAGGTCCTGTGGCGTGATCAGCCGGTTGCCAGTCTCATCCGGCTCAATAAAAAGACAGGACAGCATTGGATCATGTTTGTTAAATATACCATGGGATATGCAATGCAAAACACTGACATCCCGGATATCCCGAAGGAAATTGGACCGAATAGCCAGCTGACTGCGATCTGCTGAAAAATCCTGCTTTGTCTTATCATCCAACAGGAATTTGATATTCATATTTTGTTTTTCCAAAGCATGCGCGATACTCTCAGCTTCTCCTTTACCATTTACAAGCCTTTCCAGGAACATTGATGGAGAGGAAGACGTCAGTGAAGGAATAGCCTTTACAAGGGCCGGATGGTCCACCCGGCTTAAAGATGCCATTATTAATGCTTTGAGACCTGAATAACCTCCCACCGGCGGAATATTCCTGCAAATGGCAAATGCTATTGCAGCGGAGGGGAAAATGGAATATTCATAGTGATCCATAAAATAGTCTTCCGTGCCGGGTAGCTTTAGCGCAGACCAAGGGACGCCATACAAGGTTTCATCCGGCACGATCAGCATTCGATGTATACCAGGTGGAATAAGTACCGGAGAGAATAATGCTCTGTACAATTCGGTAAGGTCATTCTGCAGAGATGCGCTTATCTTGTCCTTTCTTATCATTTCCAGAGCCCCAAGGTTATTTACATCCATCTCATTTCTTATTCGTTCAACAAGACTTTTTACCTCTTGCGATGTCTTTGCAACTGGAAACATTTTCAATTGCCCCTCCTGATCCATGGTAATTGAAAAAGGGTGATCTTCATTGATAGAGAAATCAATAAGCATATCCGCAGGACTGAGGACAGAAGCCAGGCTATCCGATAACAGGCGGTGGAGCTTACTGTTCTCCAGGTTTTTATATATCCCTCGGTCTTTGTACACGTCGATAAAGCTTTGCATTTTCCAGGATTCTATCGCATCAAATATTTGCTGAACGGGTTTATGTGTCAATTGCAGCAATTTGATATGCAAGTTGGCAACCTCCTGTTTATCTGTTAGAAACGCAGATTTTTGAGACAGCTCATAAATGGTCTTTCGATAGGAACCGACAGAGTCGAATGCCTGGGTCGAATAGTACAAAGCGCTATCAAGGTTATTTTTTTTAATATAGTATTTCGACAACATGTAGCATCCGGTGATATAATCGTCTCTGCTTAATCCCTGGGCTAGTTTGACAGCCGTATTCAAAATAGGTACTGCTGTTATATGTAATTGCTCCAAACATTGGCTATAGAGAAGAAGAACGGAGGGTCCCATTTGCTGCCAGTCCTCAGTAGTAGTAAATTCTATAGCCTGGTCAAGCAGCTTTAAAGCCAAGTCTGGCTGTGTATTGTTGAGGGCAATGCCGGCTGCTGCGTCAAGGATCATAATTATTTCCTCCCCATTGATATTTCCCCTTGCATGGCGAACGGCCCTGATCATATAATCCAGCTGTTCATCTTCTGATAATTTACCGGCACCCGCCTTGGCCAGATGAAATAAGTTTAGCGCCTCATTAACGTTGGACCGGAGCGCTTTATCGACGGCTTCTAATGAAAAATTATATGAAGCGGTTGTATCCTTAATTACGCTATAATATAAAGCAAGGTTCCCTGCTGCTGATGGATCATCATCGTCTTTACTAATCTCATAGCAATGTAAAAAGCTTTTGTAGGCATTACCATATTCTCCTTCATTCAAATAAACCAATCCTTTTAAATTATCATTAAAGGCGGTAGCTGACTTGCTGGTATCCAGTACTGCATGATACCAGGTGTCTTTTTCTGCTGCCAAAAACCCCTGATAATCGCTGGCCAGAAAAAGGGACATCAACATTTCCTGATATACCAGTTGTTTAAGAAGATTATGTGAGTTTTGTGCAATAAGCCCCTTGTCAAACAAGTGTAAAATTTTTCTTTGAATAGTTATGGCATGAGTATAGTCATGCAGCTCTTCAAGTATATCGTATTCCGATTCGTAAGCGTTTGCCAGCGTGTCTATAAAGCCCTCCCGGAGACTGGACTGGGTCCCGCCGATCTTATCCAGCATCGCATAAATATTTGTTCCTGCCATATCTCCAC
>DASZVM010000231.1:0-10686 GCA_035547295.1 Puia sp.
AAGGTTTTAACGTCCCTGGTTTGGCCGGTCTGCCCGGGCTTAGGCACCGTTCTTGTATTATAGGTTTTATCAATATTTCGACATATGAAACCGAGCATTATAATCGAAGAAAGAGGTCAGCATGAACTGCGAGGTTCAATCCGACCATTGAATCCCGGCTTGTCCGGGATCACCGAGACCATTGAAAAGACATTATGGTTTCGAGGTAAAAGACATTATTCCCGCATTAAAAAGCACATTATGATAGCAGGCATCGCAATATTATTCACAGCCTTCCTGCCACCCCTGGCGCAGCATGCGCATGCCCAGGTGAGCGTAAGTTTCCAGGTATTCTACGATCAATTGAGCCCATACGGCACCTGGGTCAGCTATCCCGATTACGGTTATGTATGGGTGCCTGGCGCGGGCGCGGGGTTCCGGCCTTACGGCACGCGCGGCCACTGGGTATATACGGAGGATGGATGGACATGGGTCTCGGATTACAACTGGGGCTGGGCCACCTTCCACTATGGCAACTGGTTCTATGATGACTCGTACGGATGGATGTGGATGCCGGGATACGAATGGGCCCCTGCATGGGTGACCTGGGGAGAATACGGAGGCAACTATTGCTGGGCGCCGATCGGTCCACGGGTAGACATCGGCGTTGCTTACAGCACTTACCGGCCTCCTGCAAACTACTGGGTCTTTTGTCCGAGGGAGCGTATCACCAGCGTGAACGTCAGCAATTATTATGTGAGGAACGTGCGTACTACCACGGTCGTCAATAATATCACCGTCATCAATAATGTCAACAGGGGGAATGGACGTACTTATTTCCGCGGGCCCCAGGCGACCAATGTGGAAAGATTTACCCATACCACTGTCCGGCCTGTGGCCGTACGTCCTGCGGAAAGACCGGGAGCAGCTGCCGTACGAAATGGACAGCTGGCTATTTATCGTCCTGTGATACAGCGGGGGAATGCTTCCGCCCGTCCCACGCAGGTGCGGGACCTGCATGCGCTGAGACCTGTGAATAACCGTCCCGCCGGCCGGCCTGGTAATGTTCCCGGACGGCAGACGCCACCCGCAGGCCGGCCCGTGCAGTCAAACCCTGCGCAGCACCCTGCTGTTCAGCCGCGGCAGCCCGTGCAGCATCCTCCCGTTCAGCACCCGGCGAACAGACCTGTTCAGCAGCCGCACCCTCATCCGGCGCAGCCCAGACAAATGCAGCCGCATCCAAACCCGGGTGCGCGACCTGTGCAGCCTCAGCCGCGCCCGGTGCAACGGCCGGTGACCCCTCCGCCGCATCAGACCCCACCTCACCCTGAGCATCAGCGTTAGTGTAAAGAACCCGACCCGTTCCATGAACGGGTTTTTAAATATATTTCGTTATATTCGTCACATGAACCAATCACGCAGGACCTTCCTGAAAAACAGCGCTTTGGCAGTTGCCGCAGCCGGCCTCATGCCAGAAGGGACTTTCGCAGCCCCCCCCAAACAACGCATCCTGGGGATACAATTATACTCTGTCAGGGACGATATGAAAAATGATCCCTCCGGCACTCTCCGGAAGCTGGCCGACATGGGTTATAAGTATGTGGAGCATGCCAACTATATAGACAGAAAGTTCTATGGTTATGGCGCGAAAGAGTTTAAGGGGCTCCTGGATGGCATGGGGCTGAAAATGCTCAGCGGACACACCCGGATGGACCCTAAGCATTGGGATGATGCGAAGAAGGATTTTACGGACGAATGGAAATGGACGGTGGAGGATGCCGCCATTGCCGGTCAGCAGTATGTCATCAGCCCCTGGCTTGATGAAAGCCGTCGCAAGACCTACGATGATCTGCTGCGATATATGGATATCTTTAACAAGTGCGGGGCACTTTGCAAGAAGTCGGGGATGAAATTCGGCTATCACAACCATGACTTCGAGTTCAGCCAGGTGCTGAACAATCAGAAAGTATTCGATATTATCCTTAAGAATACGGACCCTGCGCTGGTGGCCCAGCAGCTGGACATGGGAAATCTATACAACGGAGGGGCTGTTGCCATTGCCATCGTCATGCAATATCCGGGAAGGTTCGAGCTGATGCATGTAAAGGACGAGATCAAGGCCACCAGCGGCAATGAGAAATATGAGAGTACTATCCTTGGTCAGGGTATCGTGGGCACCAAACAGGTGGCTGACCTGGGTAAGAAGTCCGGTGGTACGCATCAGTTCATCATCGAACAGGAGTCCTATCAGGGCAAAACACCGCTGGACTGCGCTAAGGAGGACCTGGCTGTGATGAAGAAGTGGGGGTACTAGATGGAGCCGGGCATCGACAAAAGCGAGATCTTCTTTTTTGCAATGTGAACTTCACTGTCTGTGATTCTCCGGCCGCTGGCGGGTCGTCCTTCGGTGGGGACGAAGATGACGGGTTTACCCGTTGGTAGTGGCATGCAAATTTCATAGATATCCTCTGGAAGGGCTACAGGTTTTTCAGTCCCTTCTCATAGTCATATTGAAGGTCTTCATGCAAGGTGGCTATTGCTGCCCGGACCTTTTTTAACTGTCCCTCATAGAGATTGGTTAGAACGGGGTGTTTGTCTATAGGGATATCGGACTGGCGGATCTTGCTGAGAAAGTAGGTAAGCAGTTCGACTTCTGCCTGCGGAGAGCTCGTATACCGTATCTGCCGGGTCGTAATGCGAAGCACTTTCCGCAGGCTTTTTTTTGTCAGGTATAAATTGGGTTTTGGAAGGTCCTCAAAACCCAGGTCTATCTCTTTTTTTACGCTTGCGATATAGGCAGCAAGATCAGCTGCCTCGAATAAAAGGTAGGTCAGCAGTTCCTTATTGTCTTTTTTGAATTTGGCCAGGCGAAGACAAAGCTCTGTCAACCGGGATGGAGAAAGAGAGGACAGTTCCTGTTTGAGCTCGTGGACGGTGGCTGATTTCATCCGTGCAAAATGTCTTTTTAATGGTCGAATGGATCTCGCATTGGACATGCTCGATCTCATCCGTGAAAATAGGAAAGTTTTACAATAGTTAAATGCTAACAATCGTTAGTATTGTTTATCTTTACACGCAAATTTTGAAAAAGCTACCATGAACAAGGAAGTTGTTATTGTATCCGCCGTACGTACGCCTATCGGGGCCTTTGGAGGGGCGCTGAAGGATCTTTCCGCCACCCGTCTGGGGGCTATCGCCATTAAAGGAGCGTTGGAAAGGGCAGGGGTGCGGGGGGATCAGGTACAGGAAGTGCTGATGGGATGTGTCCTGCAGGCCAACCTGGGGCAGGCGCCTGCCAGACAGGCTGCAAGAGGGGCCGGATTGCCCGATGAGGTGGTCTGTACCACTGTCAATAAGGTATGTGCCAGCGGCATGAAATCCATTGCCCTGGGCGCCCAGTCCATTTTACTGGGTGATGCGGAGATCATCGTTGCGGGTGGGATGGAAAGCATGAGCAATATCCCTTTTTATGTGGACAGCATGCGATGGGGTAATAAGTATGGGGACAGCAAGCTCATCGATGGTCTGGCCAAGGACGGGCTGACGGATGCCTATGATGGGAAGGCCATGGGTAACGCGGCGGAGCTTTGCGCTTTTACCTGCGGCATCAGCCGGGAAGAGCAGGATGCGTTTGCCATACAAAGCTATCAACGGTCCCAGGCTGCCTGGGCCGATGGTAAATTCTCGGGTGAGGTCATCCCGGTGGAGATACCCCAACGGAAAGGCGAGCCGCAGCTTTTTGCCAGGGACGAAGAGCCTTTCAATGTAAAGTTTGATAAGATAAAGGAATTAAAGCCTTCTTTTCAAAAGGATGGTACGGTGACGGCTGCCAATGCTTCTACGCTCAACGATGGGGCGGCTGCGCTTGTATTGATGAGTGGTGAAAAAGCGGCTGCGCTTGGACTGAAGCCCCTGGCCAGGATACTATCCTTTGCCGACGCGGAGCAGGCGCCGGAATGGTTTACGACCACACCTGCCATTGCTGTTCCCAGAGCGGTGGCCAAAGCGGGGTTGAAGATGGAGGACATCGATTATTGGGAAGTGAATGAGGCCTTTTCCGTGGTTGGCATCGAGAACACGAGACGGATGAAACTGGACCCGGCCCGGGTGAACGTCCATGGGGGAGCTGTATCCATCGGGCATCCCCTGGGCGCCAGCGGAGCCCGGATCATCACTTCATTGATCCATATTCTCAGGCAAAACAAAGCAAAGTATGGGGCTGCCGGCATCTGTAACGGGGGTGGGGGCGCTTCCGCCATGGTCATAGAGAACATGGCGCTATAAGGTCATACTTTTATTTCTTCTTTAGTTTCGAATAAAGCAGGTCTATCTGCTGCTGCATCTTGTCCAGTCTGTCCATGATGTAGGTAAAGCTTGTATCTTCCGGCTCTTTTACCATCGTGGTTCCTCCCTGCTGATGATCGTATTCTTTTACGGCGGGCCCTTTTTTATCCTCTTTTCCTGCTTTTCCTATTTCCCAATTAGTGAGGGACAGGTCGACCTTAAGCAGAATATCCACAGGCGTACCAAAAAAGTTGCTAAGTAATAAAAGCTCCTCTACATTGGGCTCGCTTACGCCATTCTCCCAGTTACCGATGGTTGTCTGCCCTTTTCCCATCGTATCGGCAAGCTCAGACTGCGTTTTGGCGAACTGCCTTCGGAGATGCCGGATATTTTTACCTAAAAAATTCATATTTTAAAGTGTTACTAAATTTGTTGGTATTAGCAAATTGTTTGTATATTTGAAGGTAAGCAAAAAAATTGGTTTATGCGTACCGATGTCGACTCTTTGCCTGCCGTGGATCGCCGACAGCTGCAAGCGCTTGTCAGGGTGATCGTAAAGGCAGTCCGTCCCGAAAAGATCATTCTTTATGGTTATTATGGGGCGGGTGACAATAATGACCCCGCTTTTCCCAAGGGTTACGATCTGCTGGTGGTCACCCGCCGGGGGGACCGCCGCTACGATCATGAGATACAGGATGTCACCGAGAACAGGTGCCGGGTACATGCTGCTGTCACGGTATTGGTCCATGATATAGACCATGTGAACCAGCGCCTTTCCGAAGGCCATTATTTTTTTTCTCTCATGGGCCGGGAAGCCTTTCTCTTATATGATGCCGGGAGTGTTCCGCTCTGCGAGGCCGCCTCTCCTGATCTTATCAGCATCCGGCTGACGGCTCAGAAGGATTTCGGGCGATGGAGCAGGCAGGCCCATGCCTTTTATAACAGCGCTCTTTTCAATGTACGGCGCCATGAGCCCAGGCTGGCTGTTTTTCTCCTTCACCAGGCGGCAGAACATATCTATCAGGCCATTCTGCTGGCCTTTACCGGCTATAAACCCTGCACGCATAATTTGGATAAGCTCAGGCGTTATACCCATCGCTTTTCCCTAGAGCTGGCCCTTCTCTTTCCCCGCGACGGGTCGGGAGAAGAGCGTCTCTTCAAGCTGCTACTTCAGAGCTATGTGGATGCCCGTTATAAAGAAGACTACCACATTACAGAAAATGAGTTACAACAACTGATACAACGGATAGACAAGCTTTTGTCCATAGCCGGTCGGATTTGCCACAACAGGTTTATCAGCCTGGAGAAAATGGCGGCGGTGGGCGCTCGCGCGGGAGGATAACAGGATAGGTTTAATGGACGATTGCGCTTCAACGTTTGGCAAGATCCGCAATCGTCTTTTTTTCCAGTATCTTCAGGTTAGCGTCGCGCACCTGCGACATCACGATGTGAAGACCGCAATGACTTTGATCGCAATTCTTACATCGTTCATAAAAATAAAGACTGACACAGGGTAGAAGGGAGATAGGCCCGTCCAGCAATCGCATGACCTGCGCCAGCGGGACATCTTTGGGATTTTTGGCAAAGAAGTAGCCTCCGCCCTTACCCTTTTTACTTTCCAATATGCCTGCATTCTTCAGCTCCAGAAGGATGTTCTCCAGGAACTTCAAGGGGATCTTCTTCTTCTTGGCGATCTCTGCGATCAGCACCGGCTCGTCTTTCCCTTTTTCAGCCAGGTACATCAGCGCCTGGAAGGCATATTGTGTTTTCTTCGATAGCATTTTTATCCTTGTTTTGTAGTAGTAGGGGTTTATATTTTTCTAAAATCCTAATACATCTTTCATCTGAAATATCCCTTTCTTCTCCCGGATATATTCCGCCGCCAGTACAGCCCCCGTAGCAAAGCCTTTCCGGTTGTGCGCCGTGTGGATGATCTCTATATCATCGATGGCCGAGTGATATCTCACCAAATGCGTTCCGGGCGCCGGATCTGTCCGCTGGCTGAGAATGGACAATTCGTCTAAGTTATCACTATTATGATTCACCCATCTTTTTTTTCGGGGTAATTTTCCCTGGATCTGTTCGGCCAGGGAAATGGCGGTACCGCTGGGGGCGTCCTTTTTTTCCGTATGATGGATCTCCGTGATCCGGACATCATAGTCGGGGTGGGGGGCCATCAGCTCAGCCAACCGCCGGTTGACCTCGAAAAAGATGTTTACGCCGACGCTGAAATTGCTGGCATACAGAAAGCTTCCTCCTTTTTGCAGGCAATACTCCTTTATCTCTTCGTATTTGTCCAGCCAGCCTGTGGAGCCGGAAACTACCGGCACTCCTGCTTTCAGACATAGCATTATATTCCCGTACGCGCTTTCCGGTCCCGTGAATTCGATGGCGACATCCGCCTTCCGTACGTTCTCCTCCGTATTGTCTTCCAGGTTGTCTATCGATGTCTTTAAAACGATAGCATGCCCTCTTTCCAATGCGATCTCTTCGATGGCCCTGCCCATTTTACCGTAGCCTATTAACGCGATATTCATGATGCTGAAAAAATTTTGCCAAACCTACATTAAAATACTTACACTGCCATCACGGCAGTGGAATCGGCTTATATCTTGCTTTATGAAGATCAAATGCGAGACCGATGCCTGTCGTATTGGCGACGCCGGGTAACAGCGGGTTGCCCAGGGATCCCGATCCGTCCCGCAGGTGCAGGCTCAGCTCGGGGCTGATATCGAAATTCATCAGATGCGCGTCTACTGTGGCGTCTACTATCTGCAGACCCCAGAAGAGGAGAAAAAAGATGACGGAGTAATCCTGGTCTTTCCGGAACTCATTGCGATAGGTACGGAGGCTGGCATCGTTCTTTTCGGTTACGAAAAGCTTTAGCTGCGGATCCACTTTACCGAGGGAGGCTGCGCTGGTGTCGCCGCTGACGACAAGGGCCAGTGCGTACTGGCATTTCTTGTACCAGTCCCTGTTATAGAAATAAGTATAGACGGGGATCCCTACGGCCGCATAAACCAGGGGCAGCTTCCAGTACTTATGGTTGTATATCTGCCCAAGGCCGGGGCAAAAAGTGGAATATAACGTGGCTTTATGGGGATCATGTTTCTTTTTGACGGTGGCGGCAGTGTCGGCCTTTCGTGATTCCCTGCCCTTTTTCCGTCCCCGGAGCGAATCCGCATTCGGGGGCAGCGTATCGAGCACCCGTTCGCCCAGCACTACCTTACCCTTGATATACGGAGGCAGGGTATCTTTTTTTACCTGGCCATAGCAGATGCTTTGCAGCCATAACAGGACACAAACCATAAATAGATACCTGACCGTCTTCATGCGTGGGATGCTTAATAGTTCGCAGGCACTTCGTCAATTGATAGAGATCCCCAATTGATCCAGCAATTTGTTCAATTCCTGGAGAGAGTAATACTCAATGGAAATGCTGCCTTCTCCTTTCTTGTTGTGATTGAGCTTTACCCGTGTGCTGAAATGCGATGCTAAGTTATCTTCAATTCTTTTGAAAGCCTCAGGCAATGAGGGTTTTACCGAATTTTTAACGCTGGCGGGATTACCTTCTTTATAGAGCCGCCGCACCAGCTCTTCCGTCTGACGGACAGAAAGGCCTTTATTTTTGATCTCGCCAAAAAGGTATAGCTGCTTATCCACTGTGTCTACATTGATCAATGCACGGGCGTGTCCCATGGACAGCTGGTTGCTGCGTACCGCCACCTGGATATCGGGGGGAAGCTTCAGCAGCCGGATATAGTTGGCTACGGTGCTTCTTTCCTTACCCATTCGTTCAGCCACCTGCTCCTGTGTATAGTTCAGCTCTTCCATCATGCGTTTGTAGCTGAGGGCGATCTCCATCGCATTCAGGTCTTCCCGCTGGAGGTTTTCCAAAAGTGCCAGCTCCAGCAGCTGCTGGTCATCGGCCTGGCGAACATAGGCGGGAATATCTTTTAGCGCAGCGATCTTTGCGGCACGGAAGCGCCGTTCGCCCGAGATGAGGCGGTATTTGCCGCTGGGCAGTTTGGATACGGTGACGGGCTGGATGATGTCATGCAGCCTGATGGAATGAGCCAGTTCCTGCAGGGCCTGCTCATCAAAGTCATGGCGGGGCTGCCGGGGATTGGTTTCGATCTGGTCCAGCGGAATGCGAAGCATGTTCGTCACAGCCTCCACGACGGAAGATTTCAGCTCACCCGAGGTGGTCTTCAGATCAGCGTCAATACTTTGTAACAGCGAACGAATGCCCTTGCCCAGGGCTTCTTTATCTTTTTTATGGGGAGTACTCATAGTTTATAGCTTTGGGCTGTGAGCTTTGAGCTTTGAGCTGCGAGTTAGTCTTATGAAGTCTTTTAGCTCACGGCTCACGGCTGGTAGCTCGCAGCTATTCTAATATCCTCTCTTCCTGTTTAAGCTTCGTCATGTTATTCTTTTGCAGGATCTCCTTGGCCAGATTGAGATAATTGACAGAGCCCTTGCTGAAAGCGTCGTACAGGATCACGGGCTTGCCAACGCTGGGCGCCTCGCTGATCTTCGTATTACGATGGATGATGGTATTGAAAACGATCTCGTCGAAATGCTTGCGTACTTCGCTTACGACCTGGTTGCATAAACGCAGGCGGCCGTCGTACATGGTCATCAGGATGCCTTCGATAGCCAGCTCGGGGTTCAGCCTGCTTTGGACGATCTTGATCGTATTCAGAAGCTTACCCAGACCCTCCAGGGCGAAGAATTCCGTTTGCACGGGCACGATCACGGAATCAGAAGCCGTAAGCGCATTGACGGTGATGAGACCCAGGGAAGGGCTGCAGTCGATGATGATGAAGTCATAATCATTTTTCACGGGCTCCAGGATACCTTTCAGCACCAGCTCGCGATTGGGGTAGTTGATCATCTCGATCTCGGCCCCGACCAGGTCGATATGGGAAGGAACAACGTCCAGATGAGGGATCTCGGACTTCAGGATCACACCCTTTATGGGGGTGTTGTTGACCATGCAGTCATAGAGGCTCTGGGTGACATTATGCAGATCGAACCCAACGCCCGTGGTACTGTTGGCCTGGGGGTCGGCATCGACCAATAAGGTCCTGAATTCCAACACGGCAAAACTGGCAGCCAGGTTGATAGCCGAGGTGGTCTTGCCTACACCGCCCTTTTGATTTGCAACTCCGATTGTTCTTGCCATAGTGAATATTGTAACTTTGCCCCTTGTGAGGGGGGAGCACAAAAATACATTTTTAAACTTCCCCTTCTCAAGGGAAGTTGACAAAAATACATTCTTAAAACATAATTATCAGAACTTTCCTTTTTCTTTACTGTTGAAGACGCCGAATATGTATACCATAATATCCGGGACCAACCGGCCTAACAGCAAAACCCTGAAAGTAGCAAAGGTCTATCAGGGGATTTTGCTTCAAAAAGGCATAGAGGCCAATCTGTTATCATTAGAAGGGTTGAATGTCCTTGAAAGAAATCCTGCATATGTGAAGATCGAGGAGGAAGTGCTCATTCCCACCTCGAGATTTATTTTCGTATCCCCTGAATACAACGGCAGCATCCCGGGTGTTTTAAAGGCCCTTTTTGATATTTCCAACATCGAGAAATGCTGGTGGGACAAACATGCCCTTCTTACAGGAGTGTCCACCGGCAGGGCGGGTAATCTTCGGGGTATGGAGCATCTTACGGGCATTCTGCACTATCTGAAGATGAAAGTGCATCACAATAAGCTACCTATTTCGGTGGTTAATACCCTGTTGGAGACGGACGGCAGTATCCGGGATACACGGACTTTAGACGCCATTCACGCCCAATTAGACGAGTTTCGAAAAATTTAATCTTGTAATTACATGCGCAACTGGAGGTTTATCGCCCTTGTCATCGTCCTGGTAGTCCTGCTGGACTTTTATATATTTCAGGCCTTAAAGACTGTCAGCCAGGGTGCCTCAGCCAGATGGAAGGCGATCCTGTTCAATGGCTACTGGGTCATATCCGTCCTGGCACTTGTTCTTTTTACCCTGCTGCCTGTGCTGAACGATCCCGACTGGCGGCGGGCAAAGACCTATATATTCGCTACTATCCTGGGGCTTTTTTTTGCAAAGCTGCTGGCTTCCGTCTTTTTCCTGGTGGATGACATACGCCGTCTGATCCAATGGGCTTCCGGTAAGCTCTTCTTCCCCAATACAGAGGGGGAGAACATATCCGAGAATGCCATTTCCCGCAGCATTTTCCTCAGCTGGGTAGGGCTTGGGATGGGCGGGGCCCTTTTTTCCTCCCTGATATATGGTTTTGGCAATAAATATAATTACAAGATACGGCGCGTGCCCCTGGCATTTGACAATCTTCCAGGGGCCTTTAAGGGCTTAAAGATAGTGCAACTATCTGACATTCACTCCGGTAGCCTGGCCAATTCCCACGCTGTCG